>NZ_RQYL01000016.1 GCF_003860125.1 Fretibacterium sp. OH1220_COT-178
TCATCGTTCCGATCGCGATGGAGGAGGGTCTCCGCTTCGCGGTGCGCGAGGGCGGCCACACGGTCGGCGCCGGCGTCGTCACCAAAATTCTTCAGTAGAAACAGAGGGACGAAGCGGTGGCTAAAAGAATCCGTATCCGTTTGAAGGCATTTGATCACAGGGTTCTTGACACGTCTGCGTCCCAGATCGCGGAGACGGCGGAGAGCACGGGGGCCAGGGTTTCCGGCCCCATCCCTCTCCCCACCGAGATCAGTAAGGTGACGATTCTGAAGTCGCCTCACAAGGACAAGGACGCGCGGGAACAGTTTGAGATGAGGACGCACAAGCGTCTCATAGATATTGTCGAGCCGACGCAGAAGACGATGGATGCGTTGATGCAGCTCAATCTTCCCTCTGGAGTCGATATCCAGATCAAGCTTTAGCCCCTTGAAGGGTGTGGAGTGATTCCGAAAGCGGGAATTGGGGAAGCGCTGGAGCTGAAAGGAGAGAAAACGAACGATGGGTATAGGGATACTGGGGAAGAAGATTGGCATGGCTCAGATTTTCGACGAGCAGGGACAGGCCGTGGCGGTCACGGTGATCGCGGCAGGGCCGTGCCCCGTCGTTGCCATTCGGACCCCCGAACAGAACGGATACTCTGCCGTTCTTCTCGGCTATGGGGCCATCAAGCCGCATAAGCTGTCCAAACCCCTAAAAGGTCTTTTCGACAAACACAAGCTCGAGCCCAAACGGACGCTTCGCGAGTTTCGTCTGGACGCGGTGGACGGGTATGAGATTGGGCAGGAGATCAGGGTGGATTTGTTTGAGACGGGCGAGAAGGTGGACGTCAGAGGAGTCAGCAAGGGCAAAGGCTTCGCCGGAGTCATGAAGCGTTATCACTTCGGCGGCCAGCAGTTCAGCCACGGCACGTCGGTCATGCACCGCCACGGTGGCTCCAGCGGCGCCATCTCCTACCCGGGCCGAGTGTTCCCGGGCAAGCGGATGCCGGGACACATGGGCAGCGAAAAGGTCACGGTCAAGAACCTGACGATCATGGCCGTCGATCCGGAGAACAACCTCCTCCTTGTCAAGGGGGCCGTACCGGGTGCCAAGAACAGCCTGGTCACCCTCTACAAGAAGAAGTAAGAGATAGGGAAGGAGGGTACAAGAATATGCCTGCAGTTAAAGTTGTGGATTTCAACGGCCAGGACGCGGGGGAGATGAACCTCTCCGATGCGGTGTTTGCCGCGCCCGTGCACATCCCGGCCATGCATCAGGTCGTGGTGGCGCACCTGGCCAACTGCCGCCAGGGCACGCACAGCACCAAGACGAGGGGCGAGGTCCGCGGTGGCGGAAAGAAGCCTTGGAAGCAGAAGCACACCGGGCGCGCCCGTCAGGGCAGCACGCGCTCTCCCATCTGGGTTCACGGTGGTGTGGCCCATGGCCCCAAGCCGCGCGACTATCACCAGAAGGTCAACAGGAAAGTACGTCGGCTGGCCATGAAGAGCGCCCTTTCGGTCAAGGTTCGTGACGAGCTGATGACCGTAGTCAAGGGGATGGAGATGGACAAGCCCTCCACGAAGGCGATGAAGAACTTCATGGAGGCCATCGGGGCGGAGAAGGCCCTGGTGGTGTGCCATACGAGTGCGGACAGCGTCATGCGTTCGGTTCGCAACATTCCGGGCGCCAAGTTCATCAATATCGCCAGCATCAACGTTTATGACCTCATGAACTCCAAGGCGCTGGTCGTGACCCCCGAGGTCGTGGCCCGGCTGGAGGAGGTGTATGCAAGATGAATCTGGTCGCGCACGACATTATCATTCGGCCGATCGTCACGGAGAAGAGCAGTTCTCTGATGGAGCACAACAAGTACACCTTCGAGGTCCACAGGGACGCAAACAAGATCCAGATCCGTCAGGCGGTCGAGCAGATCTTCAAGGTCAAGGTCCTGAGCGTCAATACGATCAATGTCAAGGGCAAACCCAAGCGTATGGGAGCCTATTTGGGCAAGACTCGTTCCTGGAAGAAGGCGATTGTGGCACTGCCGGAGGGGCAACGCATTGAGTTCTTCGAGGGTGCCTCCATCTAGAAAGGGGTAGATGAAGATGTCGATCAAACAGTTCAAACCCTATACCCCGGGTCGCCGGCAGATGTCCATCCAGGGGCGTGAGGACATCACGGCCGACAAGCCCGAGCGGTCCCTGACCGTCGAGCTGCGGAAGAGCGGCGGGCGCAACAACACCGGCCGCATCACAATGCGCCATATCGGTGGGGGCCACAAGAGGACCTACCGCATCATCGATTTTCGCCGCGACAAGATCGGCGTGCCGGGCAAGGTCGCCACGATCGAGTACGATCCGAACCGGAACGCCCGCATCGCTCTGATCCACTATGTGGACGGCGAGAAACGCTACATCCTTCTTCCCAAGGGATTGAAGGTCGGGGATACGGTTCACGCGGGGCCCGATGCGGACATTACCCCGGGCAACGCCCTCAAGCTGAAGGATATGCCGGTGGGTACGGTCGTCCATAATCTCGAGCTCGAGCCCGGCCGGGGCGCCAAGCTGGTGCGCTCGGCGGGGACGTCGGCCCAGCTGATGGCGAAGGAGGGCAAGTACGCCTTTATCCGGATGCCGAGCGGCGAGCTCCGTCTGATCCTTCTCGAGTGCATGGCCACGGTGGGGCAGGTGGGCAACGAGGATTACGAGAACATCTCCCTGGGCAAGGCGGGAAAGACCCGTTGGAGCGGTCGCCGTTCCCGCGTGCGGGGCATGGTGATGAACCCGGTGGACCACCCGATGGGCGGCGGCGAGGGAAAGAGCAAGAGCAACAAGCATCCTGTTTCTCCGTGGGGCACGCCGGCTAAGGGATATCGTACGCGCAAGCGCAAGCCTTCCGACAGGCTCATCGTTCGCCGCCGTTACGATAAGTAGACGTGAGGAGGGACTTTTAGGATGGCTCGTTCCGCCAAAAAGGGGCCTTTCATCGAGCAGAGGCTCCTGGCCAAGATAGAAGAGATGAACATATCGGGGAACAAAAAGGTCCTCAAGACCTGGTCCCGTCGTTCCACCGTGGTTCCGCAGATGATCGGACACACCATCGCCGTCCACAACGGGCGGATGCATCTTCCGGTCTATGTCAGCGAGAACATGGTCGGGCACAAGCTGGGGGAGTTCGCTCCGACGCGCAAGTTCGGGCGTCACGCGGGGCAGGAGCGCTCCACAAAGGGAAGGTAGGGGAGACGCTATGGAGTCTAAAACTGTGGCCAAGGCCATGGCGCGCCAGGTGAGGATCTCCCCGACGAAGGTGCGGCAGGTGCTGGCCCTCATCCGGGGCAAGGATGCCGGCGAGGCCATGACGATCCTGCGCTTCAGCCCTCAGAAGGCCGCGCGGGTCGTCTACAAGGTCCTGCAGAGCGCCGTGGCGAACGCCGAGCACAATTACGGGATGGATACGGACAAGCTGCATGTTCTCACGGCCTTTGCGGATCAGGGGCCCTCGATGAAGCGCTTTCGTCCCGCCTCCATGGGAAGAGCCCATCCTTATGTGCACCGCACATCCCATGTGACCGTTACGGTTTCGGAACGTTAGGAGGGTTTTTTCGTGGGGCAGAAGGTTCATCCCGTAGGATACAGGCTTGGAGTTGCGACGGAGTGGGAGTCCAAGTGGTACGCCGGTCGCAAGGAATATGCGAAGAAGCTGCACGAGGACCTCAGGCTTCGTGAGTGGATAATGAAGAAGTGGGAGGGCGCCGCCATCTCCCGAGTGGAGATCGAGCGCGTGGGGCACGTGGTCCGCTTCACCATTTGGACGGCCCGGCCCGGAGTGGTCATCGGCCGGGGCGGGGCGGAGATTCAGACGATCAAGGACGAGCTTCAGGCCATGACCGGCGGCAAGGTCATGATCAACGTCCAGGAGATCAAGAATCCGGACGTGGTCGCTCAGCTGGTCGCGGAGAACATCGCCTCCGCCCTCGAGCGCCGGGTTTCGTTCCGTCGAGCCATGAAGCAGGCCATCTTCCGTGCGACGAAGGCCGGGGCCCTTGGAATCAAGGCTCAGGTCGCGGGCCGTCTCGGCGGCGCGGAGATCGCCCGTACCGAGTGGTACAACGAGGGGCGGCTTCCCCTCTCGACGATTCGTGCCGATATCGACTACGGCTTTGCCGAGGCCAATACGATGTACGGCGTGATCGGCTGCAAGATTTGGATTTACCGCGACCGTGAGAACGAGCGTCCCATGGCGCCTCGCGGTGGCCGCCGTGAAAGGGCAAGGGGGTAGTCGTCATGCTTATGCCCAGCAGGGTCAAATACCGTAAATCCCACAGATCCCCCCTTAGGGGCGTCTCCAAGGGCGGCACGGCCGTCGCCTTCGGCGACTGGGGAATTCAGGCGCAGGAAAACGCCTGGATCACGGCACGTCAGATCGAGGCCACGCGTGTGGCCATCTCCAGAAAGATGAAGAAGGGCGGCAAGATCTGGATCCGTATTTTCCCGGACCGTCCTTACACGAAGAAGCCTTTGGAGACGCGTATGGGAAAGGGTAAGGGCGCGCCCGAGTTCTGGGTCGCCGCCGTCAAGCGGGGCCGCATTCTGTTCGAGTTTGCGGGAATCCCCCAGGAAGTCGCGGAGTTGGCCTTCCGGACGGCCTCCCACAAGCTGCCGATCAAGGTACGCATGGTGTCAAGAGAAGGTATGGGTGGTGAAGACTAATGGATGCGACGAAACTTCGGGAGCTGAACCTGGAGGAACTCCAGGAGAAGTACCGTCAGTATAAAGAGGAGCTTTTCAATCTTCGTTTTCAGAACGCAGTCGGACAACTCAAGAATACGAGCCGCATCCGGGATGTCCGAAAGATTATAGCCAGAGTGCTGACCGTCGCGGGCGAGAAGAGCCGCGCGATGGAGGGCTCTGCTGCCAGGAGGTAGGTCGTCCATGGAGGCAAATATGGAGGCGGGGCTCTCCCACCGCAAGGTCCGGGTGGGGATCGTAGTCAGCGACAAAATGGACAAGACGGTCGTCGTCAAGGTCTCCCGTCTTGCGGAGCATCCTCTCTACGGGAAGCGGATCGAGAGGGCGAAGAAGTATGTGGCTCATGACGAGGAGAATACCTGCCGTGTCGGCGACCAGGTACGCATCCGCGAGACTCGTCCCCTGAGCAAGACCAAGAGATGGGAACTGATCGAAGTTATGCGGCGCGCCCCTGTCTTCGATTCTGATACGCCCGGAGAGGAGTAACTTATGATTCAGTTGACGACAGTATTGAACGTTGCTGACAACTCCGGAGCCCGAAAACTTTTCTGCATCCAGGTCATGGGCGGAAGCCGGCGCAAGTGGGGCACGATCGGCGACGTCATCGTCGCCTCGGTTCGCGAGGCCATTCCCAACAGCAACATCGCCAAGGGGTCCGTGGTCAAGGCCGTGATCGTCCGCACCAAGAAGGAGGTCCGCCGTCGGGATGGCTCCTACGTCCGTTTCGACGACAACGCCGCCGTGATCATCGACAACAACGGAGAGCCGAAGGGGACCCGTATTTTTGGCCCCGTGGGCAGGGAGCTGCGTGCGAAGAAGTACATGCGCATCCTCTCCCTCGCGCCCGAAGTGGTTTAGGAGGCGTGGCATTATGTCCGTAAGAATCAAGAAGAACGACCGCGTCCGCGTCATCTCCGGTAAGGACAAGGGCAAGGAGGGCAAGATCCTGCGCCGTATTCCGGCCCGTGACATGGTCGTCGTCGAGGGTGTGAACATGGTCTCCCGCCACATGCGGCCCAGCCAGAAGAACCCCCAGGCCGGAATCCACAAGCAGGAGGCTCCCATCTACGCCGCCAAGGTCATGCTCGTCTGCCCGCAGTGCGGTGCGGCTACGCGCGTCGGTTCCTCCTTCCTGGAGAGCGGCAAGAAGGTCCGCGTCTGCAAGAAGTGCAACGAGATCATCGACAGGGCCTGAGTGGGGAGGATGCGAAAATGACGCCGCGTATGTTGGAAAAATACAAGACGGAGATCTCTCCCGCCCTGCAGAAGGAGTTTGGCTACAAGAACGTGATGCAGCTCCCCAGGCTCGAGAAGGTCGTTGTGAACATCGGTGTGGGCGATGCCAAGCTGGACATCAAGTTCATGGATGCAGCGATTGCGGAGCTTCGTGCGATCACGGGACAGCAGCCCCTGCTCAAGAGGGCCAAGAAGTCCATCGCCGGCTTCAAGGTTCGCGAGGGGATGCCTGTGGCCTGTTCGGTGACCCTGAGAGGGCGTCGGATGTGGGAGTTTCTGGACCGCCTGATCTCCCTGGCCCTGCCCAGCATCAAGGACTTTCAGGGCGTGTCGAGGCGCGGGTTCGACGGCCGCGGGAACTACAACCTGGGGCTGCGCGAGCAGCTGATCTTCCCGGAGATCAGCTACGACAAGGTCATCCGGTCCCGGGGCATGAACGTCTCGATCGTGACCAGCGCTTCGAGCGACGAGGAGGCCTATGCCCTCCTCAAGGGCATGGGAATGCCCTTCAACAACCGTTAGACAGGGGGCACGGCAGAAATGGCAAGAAAGGCTATGAGGTACAAGGCGAAACTCCCCCCGAAGTTCGAGGTGCGGCAGCACAACCGCTGCCCGCTGTGCGGCAGGGTGCACGCCTACATGCGTATGTTCGATATGTGCCGCTGCTGCTTCCGCAAGCTTGCCCGCGAGGGCAGAATACCCGGCGTCGTCAAGTCGAGCTGGTAGCCTAGGGGGGCAACGGAATGTACGTTAACGATCCAATCGCGGATATGCTCACGAGGGTGCGCAACGCGAACATGATTTACAGCGAGAGCGTGGATGTGCCTGCCAGCAAGATGAAGCTGGCCATTGCCCGTATCCTCAAGGAGGAGGGGTACATCAAGAACTTCAAGACGATCACCGACCCGAAGAAGCCCTATGCCTCGATCCGCATCTTCTTGTCCTACGGTCCCGACCGCGAGCGCGTGATTCAGGGGCTGCGCCGGATCAGCAAGCCGGGCAGGAGAATCTACGTCGGCAAGGACAAGCTTCCGGTCGTCATGGGAGGGCTCGGTTTGGCCGTGGTTTCGACCTCCCAGGGCCTGAAGACGGGGGCCGAGGCCTCGAAGCTCGGACTGGGCGGAGAAGTTCTCTGCTACGTCTGGTGAGGGGGGCTTTTACAGATGTCTCGAATTGGACGCAAGGCGATCGTCCTTCCCAAGGGGACGACCGTGACGGTTAAAGGGGACAAGGTCGTGGTGAAGGGGGCCAAGGGCGAGCTGGATACCCCCCTGATGCCCGGAATCGCGGTGGACGTCGCCGAGGACAAGGTTGTCGTCTCCCGCTCGAACGACGAGAAGCAGACCTGCGCCTGGCACGGGATGACCCGCGCCCTCATCGCCAACATGGTGACCGGGGTGACCGAGGGCTTCCAGAGGACGATGGAGATCGTCGGCGTGGGCTGGAGGGCCCAGCTTCAGGGCAAGACGCTCGTGATGAACCTGGGCTTCTCCCATCCGGTCGAGTTCACGCCTCCTCAGGGCGTGGAGATCGTGGTCGAGAACCCCATCAAGTTCGTCGTCAAGGGGATCGACAAGGAGCTGGTGGGGCAGACCTGCGCGCTCATTCGGCAGTATCGTCCGCCGGAGCCCTACCACGGCAAGGGCATCCGTTTCCTGAACGAACATATCGTTCGCAAGGCCGGCAAGACCGGCGCGAAGTAGTCGGGGTGGACTCGAGATGAAGAAAAAGAGCAGAAACGATTTGCGCGTCGTGCGCCACGAAAGGCTGCGCCGGACGCTTGCGGGGACGGCCGAGAAGCCGCGGCTGGCGGTTTTTCGGAGCTTGAGCCATATCTACGTACAGATCATCGACGACGACCTGGGGCACACGCTGGCGTCGGTCTCGACCTTGGAGAAGGCCGTCAGGGAGGGGCTCAAGGGGACCTGCAACGTCGAGGCGGCAAAGGCGGTCGGCAAGCTGGCCGCGGAGCGCGCCAAGGCGAAGGGGATCGAGGCAGTGGTCTTCGATCGCGGCGGCCATCGCTATCATGGCAAGGTCAAAGCTGTGGCCGACGCGGCCCGCGAGGCCGGCCTTAAGTTTTAAACATTTAGGAGAGCAGGCTGATCATGATCAAGAAGCGAATCGATGCTAAATCCCTGGAGCTGAAAGAGCGCGTCGTCGCCATAAATCGTGTGAGCAAGGTCGTCAAGGGCGGTAAGCGCTTCAAATTTGCGGTGCTCGTCGTCGTGGGCGACGGGGATCGCTACGTCGGCGCCGGGATCGGCAAGGCCAAGGAAATTTCCGAGGCCGTGCGCAAGGGGATCGACAAGGCGAGCAAGGGGCTCGTCGAGATCCGAAGGGCCGGCGAGACCATGCCCCACCCCGTCACGGGCAACTTCGGGGCCGCGTCGGTCCTGTTGAAGCCCGCCCCTGCCGGTACGGGAGTCATCGCCGGCGGCGTCGTGCGCGCCATTATGGAGCTGGGCGGGGTCAAGGACGTCGTCACCAAGGTCGTCGGGCGGACGTCCAACGCCATCAACGTGGCCTGGGCGACTCTCGAGGCCCTCAAAGAGACCCGTACTGCGGACGAGATCTACAAGCTTCGCGGGAAAAAGGCCCCGGAGTCCGCGGCCGTGTCCGCGGACTAGGAGGTTTTTCCGATGGCTAAAATAAGGATCAAATGGGTCAAGAGCGCGATTGGGTTCGCGGAGCGTCAGAAGCGGACTCTCAAGGCCCTGGGCTTCAGGAAATTGCAGTCGACGGTGGAGCACGAGGATACCCCTCAGATCCGCGGCATGATCGAGCACGTCCGGCACCTGGTGGTCTGGACGAGCGACAACTGAGGAGGCGGACGGACATGAATATTCACGACCTTAGGCCCGCGCCGAACTCCCGCCGGGACGCGAAGCGTCTGGGGCAGGGGATCGCCAGCGGGACGGGCAAGACCGCCGGCAAGGGGCACAAGGGACACAAGGCCCGCGCAGGCGGCGGCGTCCGTCCCGGCTTCGAGGGCGGACAGATGCCCTTGGCCCGCAGGGTGCCCAAGAGCGGGTTCAACAACGCACGCTTCGCCAAGGAGTATCAGATCGTGAACCTGTTCTCCCTGGCCGACAAATTCGAGTCGGGGCGCGAGATCGGGGTTCAGGACCTTCTGAATGCGGGGTTGATCCGCACGGCATCCCGGCCCGTCAAGGTGCTGGCGAAGGGCGAGCTCGGCAAGGCTTTCACCTTGAAGGTCAACGCCGTCAGCGGGGGAGCGCGTGCGAAAATCGAGGCGGCGGGCGGGAAGGTCGAGGTGATCTGACGTGCTCGGGTCTTTCGGCGACGCCTTCAGACTGCCCGACCTGAAACGACGGATTCTCTTCACCCTCGGCGTCCTGTTCATCTTCCGCCTGGGGGCCCACATTCCCACGCCGGGCGTCGACACGGCGGCCATGGCCCAGCTTTTCGGCGGAAGCGGCGGCGGGGTCCTGGACTTCCTGAACCTTTTCTCGGGCGGAGCGTTGCAGCGTTTCAGCATCTTCTCGCTCGGGGTGGCGCCCTATATCAACTCGAGCATCGTCATGCAGCTCCTGGTGGTCATCTTTCCCTACCTGGAGAAGATGCAGAAGGACAACACCGAGGGAAGAAAGAAGATCGTCCAGTGGACGCGCTACGGGGCGGTGCTCTTCGCCGTGGTGCAGTCCGTCGGCATGACGGCCTGGCTGGGTGGGCTCGGGATCTTCTCGGGCAGCTTTTTTCATGCCCTGCTGGTCGTGACGACCCTCACGGCGGGTTCCATCGCCGTGATGTGGATGGGCGAGGAGCTCTCCGATCACGGGATCGGCAACGGCATTTCCCTCCTGATCTTCGCCGGTATCGTCGCGCGGATTCCCGAGGCGATCGTCCAGAGCTGGACCATGGTACGGCTGGGACAGCTCAACCTGCTGGTCCTCCTGCTCGGCCTGGTCCTCATGGTCGTTGTCGTCGCAGGCTGTATCCTGCTTCAGGAGGGGCAGCGGAGGCTTCCGGTGCAGTACGCCAAACGTGTGGTGGGCAACAAGGTGTACGGCGGGCAGAGCACGTTCATCCCCCTGAAGGTCAACCAGGCCGGGGTCATCCCCATCATCTTCGCCTCCTCGATCCTCGTCTTCCCCTACACGGTGGCGAACTTCTTCAGCGGGAGCTCCGTGGGCCAGTTCGTGCGCGACCTCTTTGCTCCGGGCAGCGTGTTCTACACGCTCTGCTACATCGCCCTGATCATCTTCTTCGCCTACTTCTACACGGCGGTCGTCTTCAATCCCTCGGATATCGCCAACAACATGAAGAAGTACGGCGGCTTCATCCTGGGCATCCGGCCGGGGCAGCCGACGGCGGACTACATCACGAAAGTGATGGAGCGCATTACGCTGGGCGGAGCCGTATTTTTGGCAGTCGTAGCGCTGATCCCCAATTTCATGTCCTCGGTCATGGGAGTGAGAAGCTTCTACTTCGGGGGAACGGCGGTCCTGATTGTCGTTGGTGTCGCGCTGGACACGGTGCATCAGATCGAGGCGCAGCTTTTGATGCGCCATTACGACGGCATCCTGAAGAAATCCGGAGGAAAGTCGGGCAGCCTGCTCCGTATGTAAGGGCATAGGAGGCGAGTCACCATGAGGTTGGTCCTTTTGGGTGCTCCTGGGTCGGGAAAGGGAACCCAGGCCGCTTTTTTGAAGGAACGCTGTGGTTGCGTCCACGTTTCGACGGGCGATATCTTTCGGAAAAACCTGAAGGAGGAGACCCCGCTCGGCCTTCTTGCCCGGGAGTACATGGACAAGGGAGCCCTTGTTCCGGACGAGGTCGTCCTGAAGATGGTTTCGGAGCGTCTTCTCGAGCCCGACGTGAAGTCGGGGTTTCTCCTGGACGGATTTCCCCGTACCATCGCGCAGGCGGAATTTCTCGACGCGTTTCTGGGCGAGCGCGATCTGGGACTGGATGTGGTGATCCTCTTCGACATCGAGGATGAGGTTCTGGTGCGGCGCCTCTCGAACCGTCGGACCTGCCGTTCCTGCGGCGGGATCTTCAACCTTCTGACCCTCGAGGGGGACAAGCACGCCTGTCCCGCTTGCCGCGGTGAGCTCCATCAGAGGGATGACGACGAGGAGTCCGTGATTCGCAATCGTCTGAAGGTGTTCCACGAACAGACGCGGCCTTTGGTCGACTGGTATGCGGGCAAGGGACTTTTAAGCTCCGTCGACGCCTCGCGGACGCCCGAGGCGATCTCCGAAGAGATCGCGGCGATTCTGAAAGAGCATGGTGCATCTTAAGTCCGAGCAGGAGCTCGTCCGGATGCGCCGGGCGGGCAAGGTGGTGGCGGAGGTTCTGGACCTTCTGAGGGAGGTCGTCCGACCGGGTGTCTCCACGGGCGAGCTGGATCGCATCGCCGAGGAGCACATTCGATCCTGCGGCGCTTCGCCGGCGTTCAAGGGCTACCGTCCCTCTCCCTCCATGAGCCCCTTTCCGGGGACGATCTGCGCCTCGATCAACGAGGAGGTCGTACACGGGTTTCCGAGCGACGACCGCAGACTCGAGGAGGGAGACATTCTGAGCGTGGACGTCGGGGCCTGTCTTGAGGGCTACTATGGAGATGCCGCCTGTACCTACCCCGTAGGGACGATCGGCGGGGCGAGGCAGAAGCTTCTCGAGGTGACCGAAGAATCCCTGAACCGGGCCATAGCGGCAGCTCTGAAGGGCCGGACGATCGGGGACATCGGTCATGCGGTCGAATCCTTCGCCTCCCCCCTCGGGTACGGCATCGTCCGGGACTACACGGGGCACGGTGTGGGGAAAAAACTCCACGAGGCGCCCCAGGTTCCGAACTTCGGTCGTCCGGGACGGGGGGTGACCCTCCAGAGGGGCATGACCCTGGCCATAGAGCCCATGATCATGACAGGGCGCGAGGAGGTCGCGCTCGGACGGGACGGCTGGCTGGTCGTTACCGCCGACGGTTCCGATGCAGCGCATTTTGAGCGGTCGATCGCCATTACGGACGATGGGCCGGAGATTTTGACTCCATGGACAAGTCCTTAGACCCCCGCTTCGGACCCTACAGACTGGGGCAGGTGGTGCGCTCCAGGAGGGGCAAGGACAGGGGAAGCCTTTACGTGATCGTGGGCTTTCCGCAAGAGGACAGATTGGCCTTGGCGGACGCGGGCAAGTTCAACCTTTCGCGGCCCAAAAGGAAGAATCCGAAGCACGTGCAGCCGACGCTGCGGTGCGCGGCGGAGGTCGCCGACCTGGTTGTGGCGGGCAAGGACATTGATCGCGGGCGGCTGTGCCAGATTCTGCGGACGCTCGATGGAGATGCGCTGAGCGAAGAATAGAAAATCGGAACGGAGAGGCAGGGTAGCGTATGGCAAACAAAGAGGAAGTCATCGAAGCGAGGGGCGTCGTCTCGGAACCTCTCCCGAACGCCATGTTTCGCGTGGAGCTGGAGAATGGACATAAGCTTCTGGCGCACGTCTCGGGCAAGATGAGAATGCATTTCATCCGGATTCTTCCCGGGGACAAGGTTCTGGTCGAGGTGTCCCCTTACGATCTGACCCGAGGAAGGATCATCTACCGCTATAAATGAAGGTGCATGTCGTTCCGTCTTCGAGCCCTGTCGCGACGAGCGGCCTGCGGCGGGAGATGGAATAGGGGTTTTTCCCCGCTATTACGAGTTTTTTGCTGAGGAGTGGGAACAATGAAGGTGAAACCGTCGGTCAAGCCGATCTGTGAGTTTTGTCGAGTGATCCGGCGCAACGGCGTCGTGCGTATCATCTGCAGTCGGGACGCGCGTCACAAGCAGCGGCAGGGTGCAAGGAGGTAAGGGAATGGCTCGTATTGCAGGTGTGGACATCCCGCGCGAGAAGCGCGTCGAAATTGCGTTGACCTATATCTTCGGGATCGGGCTTCCCTCCTCCAAGAAGATCCTGGCCGCTACGGGGGTCGATCCGAACGCCCGCGTCAAGGACCTCTCGGAGGCGGACGTCCAGAAGCTGCGCCGCGAGATCGAGGACCACTACCACGTGGAGGGCGACCTGCGCCGCGAGGTCTCCATGAACATCAAGCGGCTGATCGATATCGGCTGCTACAGGGGCCTTCGTCACAAGCAGGGCCTTCCGGTGAGAGGGCAGCGGACGAAGACCAACGCCAGGACCCGTAAGGGGCCGCGCCGGACTGTCGCGAACAAGAAGATGGCAGGCAAGTAGGCCTGAGCCCGTCGGGCGAGATATTTTGGGCAACGCCCTTTTTGATCCAGGGGCCGGGCTGTTGGCGTTCAGGAATTCCATTTCCGGGTCCAATCGATTTTTGACTTTACAGTCTCGAATTTTAGAGGAGGCGAAACACGCGTGGCCAAAAGAACGGTCCGTAGGGGCAAGAAGCGTGAAAAGAAAAATATAAGCTATGGGGTGGCGCACATCTATTCCACCTTCAACAATACGATTCTGTGCATCAGCGACCGGGGCGGCAATGTCCTCTCCTGGTCCAGCGGGGGCAACGTGGGCTTCAAGGGTACCCGAAAGTCCACTCCTTTTGCGGCCCAGATCTCGGCTCAGCAGGTGGCCAAGGGGGCTCAGGAGCATGGTGTTCAGGAGATCGACGTTATCGTGAAGGGGCCGGGGCCGGGCCGCGAGTCCGCCATCCGCTCCCTTCAGGCGGCGGGCCTTCAGGTCAACCTGATCAAGGACACGACGCCCATTCCTCACAACGGTTGCCGTCCGCCGAAAAGACGCCGCGTCTAAAATCGCCCCCTTGTTTTGGCGGCGAGAAAAGTTTATGGGCGTGACAAGGCTCGATCCTTCGACGTCTGTGAAGAATAGGAGCGTAAATTATGTTGGAAACCTTGGAAATCTTACGGCCCGCGCTTAAGATAGAGGAGAACACCCCCACTTACGGGCGTCTGGCTTTGGAGCCTCTGGAGCGGGGGTATGGCATGACGCTGGGCAACGCCCTGCGCCGGGTGCTGCTCTCCTCCATCCGAGGTGCCGCCATTACGTCGGTCCGCATCGAGGGAGTACTGCACGAATTTAGCACCGTCCCGGGCGTACGTGAGGATGTCATCGAGATTTTGATGAATTTGAAACATGTCCCCGTCCGCTCCAAGAGCAACGAGGTGCGCGTGATCTCCGTGGAGCTCGAGAAGGCTGGGGTTGTTACGGCCAAGGACATCCAGGTGGACAGCGAGGTGGAGTTCGTCGACCCCGAGTCCAAGATCTGCACCCTGGAGAAGGGGGCCCGTCTCGCCATGGAGCTCTACGTGGAGCAGGGGACGGGGTATCTTTCCGCAGAGCGTCCCCGGCCGGCCTTCCTGCCGGTGGACGCCTTGCTTACCGATGCCATCTTCTCCCCTGTGCTCCGCGTGAACTACCGCGTGGAGGCGGCGCGCGTCGGGCAGAGGACGGACTACGAGCGCTTGGTCCTCGATGTCTGGACGAACGGCATCGTCTCTCCGGACGCAGCGGTGGGCGAGGCTGCGCAGATCATCCGGACCTACTTCGGGCACGTCGTCGCGAACCTCGAACAGTGCCGCGAGGAACACGTTGCGGGCTTCGAGCTCGCGGGGGAGGACCGGGGGGCGGAGACGAACGTCAAACTGCCTGACGGGAACGAGGAGTTTCTGGCCCGCCCGGTCAAGGACCTCGAGCTCTCCATCCGGAGCGAGAATTGCCTGCTTCGCGGAGGCATCCAGACGATAGGGGATCTCCTCCAGAAGACGAGGGAGGATCTCCTGAAGATTCGGAATCTGGGCAAGATATCCCTGAACGAGATCGGGGAGAGATTGGACAGCGCGGGCTTGAAGCTGCGCGAGAAAAAAGATATGAAAGCAACCAAGGAG
This sequence comes from Fretibacterium sp. OH1220_COT-178, assembly GCF_003860125.1. NCBI lineage: Bacteria > Thermotogati > Synergistota > Synergistia > Synergistales > Aminobacteriaceae > Fretibacterium > Fretibacterium sp. OH1220_COT-178. The sequence goes on from NZ_RQYL01000016.1 coordinate 14,785, forward strand.
GATTAATGCTATGAGACACCGTGTGGATCATAGAACGCTTGGCCGCTACGGCAGCCACAGGAGGGCGATGCTTGCCAATATGGCCGCCAGCCTGTTTCTGAACGGCCAGATCCAGACCACCGTCACCCGCGCCAAGGAGCTTCGTCGTGTTGCCGAGAAGCTGATCACCCGGGCGCGCGGCGGCTCCGTCCACGACATTCGCGTCGTGTTCTCCCGTATGCCCCACAAGGAGGCTGCAACGAAGCTGTTCGACGAGCTGGCGCCGCGCTACGCCTCCTTCGACAAGGGCGGCTATACGCGCATCGTCAAACTGGGGCACCGTTCCGGCGACGGCGCTCCAATGGCCATGATCCAGCTTATCGAGAGATAGGCAGGCCTCCCTTCGTCTTGAAGCTTTGAACTTTTCGAAGGAACCTCCCCTTCTCTCCCTGCGTTCCGTCTCCTTCTCCTACGATGGAGTGCGGCGGGTTCTGGACGATATATCGCTGGAGGTCCGCTCCGGAGAGCGGGTCGCCATTCTGGGGCACAACGGTTCCGGGAAGTCGACGCTCGTCAGGATTTTAGGCGCTCTGCAAGTCCCTTTGCAGGGTGCCTATTTCATTTCGGGCCGCAACGTGACGGATATCCCCTTCGATGAGCTGCACCGAAGGGTTGGGGTCGTCTTCCAGAACCCGGAGAACCAGATCGTGGCGGCCTTGGTCGATGACGACGTCGCCTTTGCCCCCGAGAACCAGGGGCTCCCGTCCTCCGAGATTCAGGAGAGGGTGGATCGGGCCCTGGAGCGGGTGGGGATGGCGCATAAGCGTTCCGTTCCGGTCTCGGCGCTCTCGGGCGGCGAGAAGCAGCGGGTGGCGCTGGCCGGGGCGTTGGCCGCCAAGGTCGATTGCCTCGTTTTGGACGAACCCACCGCAATGCTGGACCCGGAGGGGCGTCTCGAGGTGGCCGAGGCCCTGAGGGCCATCCAGGCCTCGGGAACGACTTTGATTCAAGTCACGCACCAACTGGAGTGCCTGGAGGATGCGGACCGTATTCTCGTCCTGGAGAGGGGAAGATGGATTTGGCAGGGGGGAACGGACTGCTTCTGGCCGGCTGCTGCGGGGCTGGGCTTCGAGCTCTCCCCGCTTCGGCGGCTGTCCGCACGGCTCGTCTCGGCCGGAGTTCCGGTTCCCTCGGTCTCCGTCGGGGGGGTCGTCTCGGCGATAGGGGCGCACCTGACGGAGACCGCCTCCCCGGAGCCGGAGGACGACCCCGACCCGATACCCCTCTCCGCTCCGATCACGCCCTTTCTGGAGGTGCGGGACCTGACCTTCCGCTTCGATTCCCCCTCGCAGGGGGGAACGGTTCTGGAGGGCGTAGCCGCGTCCTTTCCGAAGGGACGGTGGACCTCCATCGTGGGGCGCACCGGGAGTGGAAAATCGACCCTGGTCCAGCACCTGAATGGGCTTTACAAGATTCAGTCGGGGGAGATTCTTTTGGGGGGAGAGCCCCTGCCCCAGAAGGGGGAGGCCCTGCATCGGCTTCGCGGAACGGTAGGGCTCGTCTTCCAGTCCCCCGAGGATCAGCTCTTCTCCGCGACGGTGCGGGAGGAGCTCTCCTTTGCGCCGGGGAACGCCGGCTTCGAGGGCGAGGCCCTGGAAGGGGCCGTTCGCGGGGCTCTGGATGCTGTGGGGCTGGGCGAGGACTTCCTGGCCCGCAACCCGCTCTCCCTCTCCGGAGGCGAACGCCGTCTGGTGGCCATAGCCTCGGTGCTTGCCGCCGACCCGGAATGCCTGGTCCTCGACGAGCCGATGGCCGGCCTCGACGCGGCCTACCGACGAAGGATGCTCTCCCTGTTCTCGGAACTGAGGGCCCAGGGACGGACGGTCGTCACCATCACTCACGACCTTGAGATGGCGTTCCGGTTCAGCGACCGGATTCTCGTCATGGACTCCGGGAAATCGAGGGGGGAGGGGAACGTCGGGGAGGCTCTGTCCTCGCTGATGGAGGTTCTGAGCCCGTCGGTCTGGCCCGAGATCCTTCAGGTCTCCGGACGGCTGCGAACGCGCTTCCCGGGAATTCCCCTGGCCTGGGACCCGGACGTTCTGTTCGAGTGGCTGACGGGCCGCATGGGATGCTCCCCGGCCCGACGCGCATAAGCGAGTGAGGAGATATCGATGTATTTTTCCGCCACCTCCATGGGGCAGTACGTCCCGATCGATTCCCCGGTCCACCGGCTGGACCCCCGGGCCAAACTCCTCGGGCTCGTGCTCCTGGTGTCCGCCGTGTTCGCCTCGTCCGACCCCCTGTCCCTGGGGATTTGCATCCTGGCCCTGTTCGGCATCGTCTCCCTCTCCGGCCTTCCCTGGAGGACGATCCTGCGCTCCTCGCGCCCCATTCTCTTCCTGGTCGCCTTCACCCTCGTGTTCAACGTCGTGTCCGAGCTCTGGATGGGGCGTTCGTTCGGCGGCTCCCTGGCCCGGGGAGGCCTGACGGCGCTTCGGCTGATGGTGCTGATGCTCTTTGCCGTGCTGCTGCCGCTGACGACGGCCCCCCTGGAGCTGGCCGATGGGCTCGAACGTCTGCTGCGCCCCCTCGCCCGTTTCGGCTTTCCCTCCCACGAGTGTGCCATGATGACGGGGGTTGCGCTGCGTTTCATCCCTCTTTTGATGGAGGAGACGGACCGCATCATTCGGGCGCAGCTCTCTCGGGGGGCCCGCTTGGACCAGGGGGGGATCGTCCGCCGCGTCATGGCCTTTTTCCCCGTGTTGATCCCCCTCTTCGTCATCGTCTTTCGCAGGGCCGACGAGATGGCCCTGGCCATGGAGGCCCGTGGCTATCGGGGGGGCGAGGGACGGACGAAAAGGCGCCCTCTGTGCTGGAAAAAAAGCGATACAGGCGCTACAATTTGCACCGTGTGTTTCGTCGTTCTTCTCCTCCTGCTGAGGAGGTTCTGGCTGTGAAGGGTTGGAAGTACGCCGCACAGATCGCCTATATGGGCGGCGGCTACTCGGGCTGGCAGCGCCAGAAGGAGGCCCTGGGCGTCCAGGAGGTTCTGGAGGACGCGTTGTCCCGGCTTTCCTCCGCGCCGGTCCGGGTGATCGGGGCCGGACGGACCGACAAGGGCGTCCACGCGGTGGGGCAGATGGCCTCCTTCCGTATGGACAGGGAGTGGGCTCCCGAACGCCTGCAGTTGGCGGCCAATTTTTACCTGCCCGAGGACGTGAGGGTCATGAGGGTCCATCCGGTCTCGGGGGGCTTCAATGCCCGGCGCAGCGCCCTGTGGCGGGAATACCGCTATTTCATCTGGCACGGCTGGGTCTGCCCGCCGCATCTCAACGGGCTCGTCTGGTGGTGCAAGGCGCCGTGGTCGCTCGATCGGGCCCGGGCCGCCTGCCGGGTGCTGGAGGGCGAGCACGACTTCAGAGCCTTCTGCAAGACGGGCGAGTGTCCGGAGCGAAGCGTCCGGACGCTGGAGCGCGTCCGTTGCCGCCGGTGGGGGCCCATGACCGTCCTGACGGTTCGGGCGCCCTCCTTTTTGATGAACATGGTGCGCATCATCGTGGGGAACGTCGACGCCGTGGCGAGGGGCAGGCGCTCCTTGGCTTGGCTGGAGGCGCTCCTGTCGGGGGATGCACGATCCCGTTCCGCCGTGACCGCGCCCGCCTGCGGGCTCTACTTCTGGCGGGCGGCCTACGCGGAGCTCTTTGGCGGGCGTGCCGCCTCACCCCTCGGAGGCTGGTCCCCAGGCTTCTGGGGCGCACAGGGCGGGGCCGAGGACTGTGGGATTTGAGGTAAAATAGGAAATGGAAAAACGCGTCCGTCGTAAGCGGGACGGCGTGTGTTTTTTTGTGGAAAGCCGCGTTACGACGAGGGAGCGTCCGGGACCTTGACCTCCCGAGGGGGTTTGACGATGTTCGGAACGGATATTGGCATAGATTTGGGTACGGCGACGATTCTGATCTTCGAGAAGAGGCGCGGCGTCGTGCTGCGGGAGCCCTCGGTGGTCGCCGTGGATCAGGACACCGGCAACATCCTGGCCGTCGGGTACGAGGCGAAGAACATGGTCGGGCGTACCCCGGGCAGCATCGTCTCCGTGCGTCCCCTCCGGGACGGCGTCATCGCGAACTACTCGATGACCGAGGCGATGCTCCAGCATTTCATGAGGCGCGTCACACGGGGCTGGCAGCGATTTTTTCGGAACAGGGCGATGATCTGCGTCCCCTCCGGGGCCACGGACGTGGAGCGCCGGGCCGTCTTGGAGGCGGCGCTGGAGGTCGGGGCCAAGGAGGCCTATCTGATCGAGGAGCCCATGGCGGCCGCCATAGGCGCCAAGCTGAACGTGGAGGAGGCCCGCGGCAAGATGGTCGTGGACGTCGGCGGCGGGACCGCGGACATCGCGGTGATCTCGCTGGGGGGCGTCGTCGTCTCCAAATCGCTCCGGATCGGAGGGGACAAGTTCGACGAGGGGATCATGCGCTACCTCCGCCGGCAGTACAACCTCGCCATCGGCGAGCAGACGGCCGAAAATCTCAAGATCATGATCGGGACCTGCATCCCCATGGACGAGGAGCAGCGCATGGTCATCAAGGGGCGGGACCTCGTCCAGGGGCTGCCGCGGCAGATCGAGGTGACGAGCTCCGCCGTCAACATGGCGATCGGAGAGATGGTCCAGACCCTCGTCGACGGGGTGCGCAACGTTCTGGAATTAACGCCGCCGGAGCTTTCGGCCGATATCATAGACAGGGGCATCGTGCTGACCGGGGGCGGATCCCTTTTGAAGGGACTTCCGGAGCTGATCTCCCAGCAGACGGGGATCAACTGCTTTACCGCGGAGAACCCGATGGAATGTGTGGCGCTCGGGACGGGCAGGGCCCTGGCGGAGATCGACAAGCTGCGGGGCTCCGGCCGGAGCGGCATTCTGGTGAACGTCCGCAAGGGACGCAAGCGCCGCTAGAGGGAGCTTCCGAAGGAGTCCCCTTCGGCGGGTACGTCGGGGGGAGCGTTTCCATCTTTATCGGGGAGGGCGTGATTTTTTGCACAAAGGGCTTTATGCGGCCTGTTCCGCGATGCTCGTTCAGGAGACGCACCTGGACGTGGTGACGAACAACCTGGCGAACGTCGACACGCTCGGCTTTCGCCGCCGTGTCCCCGTGAATGCCGAGTTCAGCGCCCATCTGGATCGTATCGAGAGGATCTCGGAGGACGGAGAGACCAAGATCACGACCGCCGTGCCGTTCACCATGAACTGGAAGGGCAAGCAGACGATCGGGACCTTGGCCCTGGCCAACGTCTTTTCGGAGAGTGCTATGGACACCGCATCCGGCGCCGTCCGGGTAACGGACAATCCTCTGGACCTCCTGATCGAGGGGCCCGGTTTCTTCGCGGTCCAGGATGGTGCGGGCAACACCTTTTACACGCGCCAGGGAAGCTTTGCGCTCTCGGAGGAGGGCGTTGTCGTTACGCATGACGGCATGACGCTCCAGGGCGACGGCGGGGCGATCGAGGTGGGCGGGGCGACGCGGCTGGTCGTGACGCCCAACGGGCAGATCCATGCCGACGGGGAGATCGTCGGGACGATCCCTCTCTACACCTTCGAGCGGCCGACCTACCTTCGGCAGGTCGGGAAGAACCTCCTGGTGCCGAACGAGGCCTCGGGCCCGGCGGAGGCTTCCGAGGAAGTGCGGATCGTGGGAGGTGCCCTCGAAATGTCCAACGTCAGCGTCGTCGAGGAGATGGTGCGCATGATCGAGGCCCAGCGGGCTTACGAGGGGGCGTCGAAAGCCCTCATGACCCACGACGAGCAGACGGGCAAGCTCATCACCGCCTACAGCAGGGGCTAGCCCTCTTTTTGTCGTGTCGGGGAGGTATTGGTGAATGTTGAGATCACTCTGGTCCAGCGCCTCGGGCATGATCGCCCAGCAGACCAACCTTGACGTCGTCGCCCACAACCTGGCGAACGTCAACACCCAGGGATACAAGAAGCGCCGCGCCGATTTCGAGGATCTGCTCTATCAGATCGGAAGGGAGCCCGGGACGCCGATAGAGCCGAACTCCATGGTTCCGACCGGCGTCCAGGTGGGGTTGGGCACGCGGGTGATCGCGACCCCCAGCTTCATGACCCAGGGGAACTTTCAGATCACGGACAACCCCCTGGACTGGGCGATCGCCGGAAAGACCATGGCGGGGCAGAACGCCTATTTTCAGGTGACCCAGATGGACGGGACGATCGCCTACACCCGTGCGGGGGCGTGGGACGTGGATGCCGACGGGCAGGTCGTCAACCACGACGGGCTGCTGCTGGAGCCCGCCGTCGTCATCCCCCGCGACGCCGTCGCCATACAGCTGAGCCCGGACGGCATCGTCTCCGTCAGGATGCCCGGTCAGACGGAGCTGCAGGAGGTCGGTCAGCTGGAGCTTGCGCGTTTCATCAATCCTGCAGGGCTGAGGGCCGAGGGGAACAGGCTCTTCATCGAGACGGAGGCCAGCGGCCCCGCCATTCTGGGACAGCCCGGAGCGGACGGGATGCCCGAGGTGCGCCAGGGCGTTCTGGAGATGTCCAACGTTCAGGTCGTCGAGGAGATGGTGGAGATGATCATCGCCCAGCGGGCCTACGAGGCCAACTCGAAAGGCGTCCAGACGGCGGACGACCTGCTGAGGATCGCCAACGGGCTGAAGCGTTAGTCTTGAAGGGGCTGTCGGATTTCATGTGGCGGAGGGTGCTCCGCCTTTTTTTTATAGCGCTTCTGGGGGCGGGACTTCCTCTCGGGTTCCCGGGGGAGCTCCGCGCGGAGCGGGGGATCCGGGTCGAGGTCCCCTCGGTCGTGCATGTGGACGCCACGGCCTTCATGTTGGGGGACATTGCACGGATATACGGCTCCGACAGCGCTCGGGAGGCTCTGAGTCCTCTGCTTCTCTCGTCGGAGGGGGGCTTCCTGGCCCGTGAATCGGTGGTTCGGGCCATCGAGGCCAGCGGGCTCGATGGGGTTCGCGTGGAGGTCCGAATGCCCCAAAGGGTACGGGTGCTGCCGGCGGAGGCGGGGGAGACGAGCTCCCACGAAGCGGGGCTTTCCCCTGACGAAAACCTGTCGTCTGTGATAAAATCACTCGCAGCATGGGACGGCGTCGTCGAGGTCGCCCATTCGGGGACGGTCCCTCAGGGGCGGCTCGTCTCCCCGGCCTCCCTGGTTCCGGGGACGCCGGCCGCGACGTTGCGTTTTCGCGACGCCGGGGGGCGGGAGCGGTCGCTGGGTGTGCGCCTGACCTGGACGCAGAACGTTCTCGTCATGGCGCGGTCCGTGCCCCGGGATCGCCCTCTGGCTGCCGCGGACCTCACGACGCGCTCGATGCGGATCGCCAGGCCGGGGGTCTATGCGACGCAGGCCTCCGAGGTCGTGGGGCGTTCCTCGCGCAAGCCCCTGCAACAGGGAACGCCCGTGTTGCTGGAGCTCCTGTCCGAGCCTGCGGTGGCGAAACGGGGCGGTGCGGTCCTGATCGTCGTGCGGCAGGGAGGGCTCACGGCCACCGCCAAGGGCGTGCTTCTGGACGACGGGGCCGTGGGGGCCGTCGTGAGGGTGCGCCGATCGGACAATAAAAAGGTGGTCCTCAGGGCCCGGGTTTTGGATGGCGATACGGTGGAGGTGGATGTTCCGTGAAAAAAGCGAAGGGTTGGATCCGGACGGCTTTTCTCCTCCTGCTTTTTTGTTGTGCGGCGGTTGGGCCCGCACCTGAGGCGAAGGCCGCCTCTCTATGGGACGACAGGACGAACTGGATGGCGGACGAGCGCCCGGGGCGTGTGGGGGACATCGTGACGGTGCTGGTCAACGAGCGGACCGACGCCAAGGACGAGGCGACGATGGACGTGAAGAAGTCCTCGAACAGCTCGGTCAGCGACGGGACGGGGATCCTGAACTTCATCCGCCGCCTGACGCTGACCAGCGACAACAGCAGCAAGGGGGACGGCTCCGTGGAGCGCAAGCACCACGCCCGGGCGACCGTGGCCTGCCTGGTCACGGACGTGCTGCCCAACGGCAATTTGGTGATCGAAGGCACACGCGACGTCCGCACCAGCGAGGAGACGCTGCAGTTCCAGCTGGTCGGCGTGATCCGCCCCCAGGACGTCAACAGCAACAACCAGATCCGCAGCGAGCTGATCGCAAACGCCGAGTTGGCCGTGAAGGGCAAGGGGGTCATCTCCCGAACCCAGAAGCCCGGCATCATCACTCAGATCCTTCAGGCGGTTTTCTGATTTTGTGCTCGGGAGAGGAGTGCGGAAGATGAGGGGTATCGGCATGCCCTGCCGTAGGGTGCTGGGCGCTTTTCTGTCCCTTCTTTGGGTTGTGTGCGGGGCCGCGTCCGCGGCCGTCGACCTTCGGGACATGGATTTCGGGAGGATTCATCCCCAGGTCCGCATCAAGGACATCGTGGAGATCGAGGGGGCGCGCGGCAACCAGCTGACCGGCGTAGGGCTTGTGACGGGGCTCGCCGGCACGGGGGACAAGTCGCCCATGGCCACGCAGATGATGCGGAACATGATGCGCAATTTCGGGGTGACCCTGGACGAGAAGGCGGCCCGGAGCAAGAACGTTGCCGTGGTCTCCCTGACCGCGACGCTGCCGCCCTACGCCCGCCCGGGTCAGGCCATCGACGTCAACGTCAGCGCGATGGGCGATGCGAAGAGCCTCCAGGGCGGGACGCTCATGCAGTCCCCGCTGAAGGCTGCGGACGGCAAGGTCTATGCCGTCGCACAGGGGGCCGTTCTCGTGGGCGGATATACGGCGGGCGGTTCGGCCGCGACCCAGACCAAGAACATCCCCACGGCGGGCCGGCTGCCCGGGGGGGCGATCGTGGAGCGTGACGTGCCCGCGGATTATGCGGTGGGCGGGCAGATGGCCCTGCTTCTTCGGGACCCGGATTTCACGACGGCGCAGCGCATTGCGGACGCGATCAACCGGCATTTTGGGGCCGTGGCCTATCCGGTGGATGCGGGGCGGGTCGTGGTGAATCTTCCGGGGCAATATCTCGCGGCGCCGACGGCCTTCCTGGCGAACATGGAGAAGCTGGAGATCGCGCCCGACAAGGCGGCTCGCGTGGCCGTGAACGAGCGGACCGGGACCGTGGTGATGGGGGGGAACGTCCGCATCAGCTCGGTAGCCGTGGCGCACGGCAACCTCACGGTCTCCGTCAAGGAGGATCCGAACGTCGTCCAGCCCAACCCCTTCGGCGGGGGCGAGACCCGTACGGAACGACGGACGGACGTGACGGTCGACGAGGATGGAACCAGCATGATAGCGATGCCCTCGACGACGACAGTTCGAGACTTGGTGCGGGTGATGAACTCCATTGGGGCTTCTCCCCGGGACATCATCGAGATCCTTCAGGCGATCGACAAGGCGGGGGCTTTACACGGCGAACTGGTCAACATGTAGAAAGGCGGCCGAACGATGCTCGATCCGATAAGAAAGTACAATTTCCGGGTTCAGGAGGCGAAGGTGGACCCGGAGGTCCACAAGACGCCGCAGGCCCGGGAGCTGAAGGAGGCCTGCCAGCAATTCGAGTCGATCCTCTGGTCGCAGGTCTGGAAGAAGATGCGCAACAGCGCCCGTGCGGTTGGCGGGCCGGAGCGGGAGCGGCCCTGGAGGCAGATGGAGGACCTTTCGCTGGAGATGGCCTCCGACGACCTGGCCGCGAGCGCCAACGGTCCCGGGCTCTGGAAGATGCTTTACGATCGGATGGTGGTCGGCCTGGCGGCCGAGAGAACGTCCGTGTCCGCGGAGCGGCTGGCCGAGGACGATACGGAGCTCCCGGAAGCCCTCGAATGAGTGCGGGGTCCAGGTGGTGGAGCCGGGGCGTTCGTTTTTCCTGCGTCGGGTGCGGCCGGTGTTGCCGGGGCGAGCCCGGCGCGATTTTTTTTACCCGCGAGGAGGGAGCTCGGGTGCGCGAGTTCCTGTCCGTGGATGAGGACGCCTTCCGGCGGCGCTTCGTCACCCTGCGCTGGGGGCGGCCCAGCTTTATCGAACGGTCGAATGGGGACTGCATTTTTTATCGGGCGGACGAAGCCCGGTGTGCCGTCTACCCCGTCCGTCCGGCCCAGTGTCGGCTTTTTCCCTTCTGGGCCGAGGTGATGCGGTCGGAGGACAGCTGGAACGCCCACGCCCGGCACTGCCCGGGGATGAACGGCGGCCGTCTTTATTCCGCTCCGGAGATCGAGGCGCTGCTTCGGGAGGAGCGGGGGCAGGAAGGTTGATGGAAGCGGGACGACGAGGTTCGGAGGGAGGAAAACGATGCTGACGGACGCGATGGGGAGCGGAGCGACGCCGCTCGAGGAAGAGCTGCGGCGTCTGATGGATACCGAGCGCCTGGTGACGGCGCGCCTGGTGGATTCGGTCCTGCGCACCAGCCGCCTCGCCGGGACGGCGACCCCCGAACTTCAGGATTTGTTCGGGGATTGGCTCTCGGTGATGGGGGCCCACGTTTTGGAGGAGGTCGACGGTCCGGTCAGGCGCGATGTCGCCTCCTGGGCCGGAAATCTGGGCATTGGGGAGACGAGCCTTTTCTCCCTGCTGGTCCAGCTGCACCGGTCAGGGGCGGTCCGGATCCGTGCCGTGGAGCTGGAGCCCGGGGATGGGCGTGATGTCGAGCGGTGCGGTTGTCTGGAGACAGACGCCGACTTGAACGAGGGAGGCGGCAACTCTTGAGACGCGAACCCGTCAAAGCGGCGGTCTTTGCTTGTCTTGTGGCGATGTTTTTTCTGGCGGCTCCTCTGGCGGCCGGCGCCGTCGTCCGGGAGGGGCGCATTGAGGGGCGCCCGGGCTTCTCCTTCCGAACTCTGGTCTACAAGTGGGATCATCTGTCTGTGGACATCGTGAACGGGACCCGAAACAACGCCACCTTCGGCGGCACGATGCTTTTTCTGGACCGCTACGGGAGGACGGTGGCGAGGGCGGAGCTGCTTCCCGGGAAGATCAAGCGCAAGTCCACGAAGCGCTGGAGGGGCCAGTTCACCGAGGGCAGTGGCGAGGAGGCGTCCAAGGCGGTACGGCTGATGTGGGTTTTCGACATGAGGGATGAATGATGGGCTGCGTCCGAGGAACGAGTTTTATCCGATGGGGCAAGGGACTTCTTTCGGCCCTTCTTCTGTTGTGCTTTGCGGCGCCACGGGCATTGGCCGCTCCCGACAGTGCGGAGGCGTTCATGTCCGCCACCTTCGGGCTCTCCTCGAAGCGGACGCAGCTTCGAATGGAACGCAGCGGCGCGAAGGCCGTCGGTTTCATCCGCGACGGACGGCTCTCCATGGAGGGGCTCTTCGAGGGACGGCCGGCCTTGTTCGTCTTCGGCTTCCACCCCAAAAAGGGTTTGAACCACAAGGCCGTCTACCTGACGAGCACCGGCAACGGGGACGAGGACAATGCCCTCTACGGCGCCCTGCGCGATGCCTACAACGCCCGCTTCGGAAGGGTGAGGGAGGCCCCGCAGCCCAATGTATGGGCGGAGGGGCGTCTCCTGCTGCACAATGTATGGACTCCGGACCGTTATTCCACCATCGTCCTGTCCTACAACCCCGAGGCGACGAACCGTTTCCCCGGAAGTTCGCCGGGAGCGCGGCCGATACACCTGATCTACAGCTACTCCAAATGGCAACGGAAATGACGAGGGCCTGGTGATGGCGAGATTCGATGTTCCCGCGGAAGGAGGATGCGGATGCTGACCTGCCAAAGGTGTTTACGGAACTTTGGGGACCGGGAGCCCGTCTGGTGCTGTCCCTGCGGGGGAACGCTCCAGCTGAAGGACTGCACCCCTTCAGCCGTCGATAGGCGGGGGATCTGGCGCTACCTGGGCGGCCTGCCGATCGAACCCGAGCATATCGTCTCGATGGGCGAGGGCGATACGCCGCTGATCGAGCGGGCCGTCGGCGGTCGGTCGGCATGGTTCAAGCTGGACTACCTGGCTCCGACGGGATCGTACAAGGACCGGGGTATGTCGGTGCTGGTCAGTTGGCTGAGGTCGGCGGGGATAACGCGCGTGGTGGAGGACTCATCGGGCAATGCGGGGTCGTCCATGGCGGCCTACTGCGCGGCCGGCGGCGTTGCGTGCGACGTTTACGTTCCGGACTACACCTCCTCGGGAAAATGCGTGCAGATCGCGGCCTATGGGGCCAGGCTCGTCCGGGTGCCCGGCACGAGGGAGGACACCACGCGCGCTGCGGAGCGGGCGGGGGCTTCCTGCTTCTACGCCAGCCACAATTGGAGTCCCTGGTTCCTGCACGGTATCAAAACGTGGTTTCTGGAGGTTTTCGACGTGCTGCCCGAGGTCCGGAACGTCGTTGTTCCCGTGGGCCAGGGCAGCGTTGCCCTTGGAGCGCGGCTGGCGATGGAGGAGCTCAGGAAAACGGGGCATCTGGAGCGTCTGCCCCGAATCTTCGCGGTCCAGCCTGCGCACTGCGATCCTCTGGCGCGGGCCTTCGAGGCCGGTTTGGAGGACCCCGTTCCGATCGAGAAGGAGGATACGGCGGCCGAGGGCATCGCCTCGGCGGAGCCGGTGCGCGGGACCGAGGTGCTGCGGGCGGTCCGGGACACGGGCGGCGGCTTCGTCACCGTGTCAGAGCCGGAGATCTGGTCTGCGCATGCCGACCTCTGCCGAGCCGGGCTGTACGTGGAACCGACGTCCGCGGCTGCGGCTGCGGGGTGGAGGAAGCTCTGCGACGCGGGGCGCATCGATGCGGTGGAGCCCACGGTGGTCTACCTCTCCGGCATCGGTCTGAAGGCCACGGACAAGATCGCGGAGCATATGCGATGAGCCCCGCGCGTTGGAGAGAAGCATGAGATCGGCCCCACCGGCCAAGCCGGTGGGGCCGATTGCTTGGGGGCCTTGTTGGAAAGCGCCGGCGTTATTTGCCGATCTTCAGAGCGTGGTTCTTCGCGATCAGGTCGATGAAGACCAGGTCCTCCTCGCCGTCGTTGCGCAGGCCGTGCGATTCTCCGGGGCCGGCGATCGTGACGGACTTGGGCCCGACGACGGTCTCCTTGCCCTGGCTGTCGGTGAAGATCCCCTGGCCGGAGATGATGATGTAGGTGTCCTCGTTGTCGGTGTGGGGGTGCAGGCCGATGCTGTCGCCCTTCTTCAGCGTCATGAGCCCGATCTCCTTGATGGCCTGGTCGTCGGTGGCGGCTTCCCTGCGGAAGGCGAACCGGCCGTAGAGCGTGCCGACTCCCGTCTTGCCGGCCTTCTCGACGTTCTTCTCGAAGAGCTGGTCCGCGGGAAAGACCTGGGCCGTCGGGTTGTTTTTGATGGCGTCGAGGTTGGCACCGGAGTTCTTGGCGATGATGTCGAGGAAGACGAGGTCCTCCGGGAAGAGGTTGGCCAGACCGTGGGCCTGACCGGGGCGGGCGATGGTCATGTCGCCGGGGCCGACCACCCAGGCCTTGCCGTTGCCGTCGGTGAAGACCCCTTGACCGGAGATGATCAGGTACGCATCCTCGTTGTCCTTGTGCCTATGGGTGCCGATGAACTCGCCGTGCCGCAGGGTCATCCAGCCGATCTCCTTGATGGCGTCGTCCTCGAGGGCCGCGTCCCGGGTGAAGGCGAACTCGCCGTGAAGGGTGCCCTTCCCGCCGGCCACGTCCTGCTTGTCGAGCACCGTTAGCTGCTCCGCGGTGTAGCACTGGCCGTGCTTGACGGGAGCCGCAAGTGCGGAGGTCGCACAAAACAAAAGCCCAAACGCACACAAAACCGCAAAGATCCTGTTCATGGAACGCCCTCCTGACAAAAATTTTGAAAAATGAGCAACACCGAGAGTATACGTCTCCTCTCTTTGAAACTCAAGGGAATTGCCCCGCCTGAGGGAGGGGGCGGTTGGTCTTCTCCTCGTCAAATCAGGAGGGATCGGTCCGAGCGAACGAGAAACGCCCTTGCACCCCCCACAGATTGTGGTAAGGTTTGTGGGATAGAACATGAAGGGGATGCGCTGGGTCAACCTTGGACGCACCCCGAAAGGGCGAGTGAGACATGACGGAACGCGCGAAGGCGGAAAACGGTTTGGCTGGGGGAGTGGGGGAAAGGGCTCAGGAGAAGGTCAATCTCTACGTCTCGGGGATGACCTGTGCGACCTGTGCGAAGATGGTGGAGCGGGAGCTGTCGAAGGTCGAGGGGGTCTCGTTCGCGGCGGTGAACCTGGCGACGGACAGCGCCTTCGTCGTCCTGGAGCGGCCGGTGCCCAGGGAAATTCTGGAAGGAGCCGTGCGGGAGGCGGGCTATGACATCGGGGAGCCCCCCGGGGAGGGGCGGGAGGAGGAACGCTATCGCGCCGCGAAACGAGGGGTGGTGCTCTCCTGGGCGGTCGTCGTCCCCCTCATGGTCCTGATGGTGCTGCACATGTACGGCGGAGCTTCGGTGCACGTCGGGGCCATGAAGCGGGTGATGGCGGCCATGCCCTTCATCGAGGCGGTATGCGGCGCCTTCGTCCTCTTCGGGGTCGGGCGCCACATCTTCAGGAGCGCGTGGATCGCCCTGTCGCACCGTCACGCCAACATGGACGTGCTGGTCGCGTTGGGGGCCCTCTCCGCCTGGTGTACGGTGTTCGTCTCCTGGGCCAACCCGGCCTTTCCCTCCTTCGGCGCCATATCGACCATGATCGTGGCGCTGCACCTCACGGGGCGCTACATCGAGTCCCGGCTTCGGGACCGTGCGTCCAAACAGGTGAGGGCACTGTTGTCGCTCTCCGTCCCGACGGCCCGCCTGCAACTCTCCGAGGAGGGGGACAAGACGGTCGACGTCCCGATCGAGGCCGTCAAGACGGGGAACGTCGTGGCCGTGCTGCCGGGCGAGCGCATCCCCGTGGACGGCGAGATCGTCCGGGGGATCACCTCCGTCGACGAGTCCATGCTGACCGGGGAGTCCATCCCCGTCTCCCGGGGCGTGGGGGATGCGGTGACGGGCGGCTCCATGAACCTCACGGGGGCGCTGCGCGTCCGCGCGACCTCGGTGGGCGAGGACAGCTTCCTCGCCCGCATGGCGGCCCTCATCCGGGAGGCGCAGGGTGCCAAGATTCCCATCCAGGCCTTCGCGGATCGCGTGACGAACCGCTTTGTACCCGTCATCTTCCTGCTGGCCGTGTTGGCGGGTGCCTTCTGGTGGATCCTGTATCGCGTCTATGGGACGTCCCCCCTGCCCCTGGCCTTCCTGGGGACGGCCAGCCCGGCCAAGGCCCTGAACGCCTTCATCTCCACCCTGGTGATCGCCTGTCCCTGCGCACTCGGGCTTGCCATCCCCATGGCGCTCGTCGCGGGGACGGGGGCGGCCTCGAAGCGCGGACTGTTGATCCGGAACGCGGAGGCCGTCCAGACGGCCAGGGAATTGGGGACCGCGATCGTGGACAAGACGGGGACGCTGACGGAGGGGGCGCCGAAGGTCGTGGAGACGGACCTGGCGCCCGATCTCCTGAACGTCGCGGCCTCCATCGAAAAATCGTCCACTCACCCGCTGGCGAAGGCCATCGCTGCGACGGCGTCGGGCGACACCGAGGTCTCGAACCTCAAGGAGACCGCCGGCGAGGGGGTGAGCGCGTCTGTCGGAGGGCGGGAGTTCTTCATCGGGCGTCCCTTGGACCCGGATCGTTATGGAGCACAGCTCGACCTCGGGCGGACGGTCGTCGAGGTGCGCTCGGGCGACGAGGTTCTGGGCTTCATCGCCGTGGAGGACCCCGTCCGTGAGGACACCCCCGAGGCGGTCCGGCGGCTCCGCGAGATGGGGGTGGAGGTGGTCATGGCCACGGGAGACAACGAGCGCACGGCGCGGAGCGTCGCGGACCGGCTGGGCCTCGGCGACTGCCGCGCAGGCCTGAGGCCGGACGACAAGCTGACCCTCGTGCGCGACTGGCAGGCACGGGGGAGAAAGGTCCTGATGGCCGGCGACGGGATCAACGATGCGGCGGCCCTGAAGGGGGCGGATATCGGCGTGGCCATGGGGGCGGGCAGCGACCTGGCCGTGGAGAACGCGGACATCGTGATCGTCAAGGGCGGCGTGTCCCGCGTGGCGGACGCGATTTCGCTCTCCCGGCGCATCTTCGAGGTCATCCGCCAGAACCTGTTCTGGGCGTTCGCCTACAACGTCGTGGCGGTGCCGCTGGCGATGCTCTCGCTCCTGAACCCGATCATCGCGGAAAGCGCGATGGCCGCCAGCTCCATCTCCGTGATCCTGAGCTCCATGCGCATCGCGAGGCATTTTGGGAAGGGGGAATCATAGGCGAGGCGAGGAGATAGACTTTTGTGGGGTATGGTTTGTTTGGATGATGTGATGAAAAGTGACTCGAGGAGGGAGAAAATGCTACCGCTTGAGCCAGCATCACGTTTTAAAAGGTGGATTGCCCATTCTATCGATCTCTTTTTGGTATCGATAATTGTTAGGGTTTCATTTCCCTTTCTGGGCAAAAATATCCTTTCGAAGCTTGTTTTCAGACTTTTTGTGGAGGGTAAGCGGCTCCGTGAACTGAATCTTGAGCCAGCAGTGTTATTCATAAGTGTGGTTTTGCTCGTTTACACCATGATTGTCTATGCTCTTTGTAATTCTGCGCTCATGCGGAGGCGTGGGCAGACCGTTGGAAAATGGCTGTTCAACATCCGCGTTGTCAACCTGGATGGGACCTTGCCTTCGGTCTATACGGGTATCTGGAAAAGGGAGTTGTGTTTTTCCTGTATATTTCCTCTGATTGCCGGAGTATTGCTCTGGCAGTTGGTCTCTCTCGATGCTGCAAAGCTAGTGGTCGGGCTGTATTCTCTTATCGATGCCTTGAGTATTTTTTCGGAGGGTGGGCGCTGTCTTCACGATCGGTTTGCAAAGACGATGGTGTGCAGAATGCCCTCCGTGGAACCTCCTGGAGGGCTTCAGGGAGAGCGGGATGCGGCGGCAGGCGTCTGAAAAAAGCTGTCGGAAGGCTTCGACTTGGGATGAGTAAATTCGAAAAAAATTTGACAAATTTCTGCTGAGGTGGTATTGTGTCCCACAATCGATCGGGAGGCCCTGCTCTCCCGGTTGGATGGGGGAGACGCCCCGATCACGGAGGTTGCGGACATGTTCACTTGTTTCGGCACGTGCGTCGTTCTGAATGCGTATTATTACTACGGATCTGAGCCCTTTGCGAGGAGGCTGGAGCCGTAGTTTTCGGCGCGTGTGGAACAGGCCTCTAAAAACGTTCGCAAGAGGGCTCTTTACCGGACATCACGGTAAAGGGCCCTTTTTTTATTCCATCATCGTGAAGGGAGTTTTGGGGATGAACGGACAGGTAAAGTTTTTTGGCGGCGAGGTCTTTCCGTTGGAGATGCACAAGGTGCGCATCGTCCAGAAGCTGACGCTGGTCCCGGTGGAGGATCGCCTTGCGGCTCTGCGCGAGGCGGGGTGCAATACGTTCCTTTTGAAGAACGACAAGGTCTTCCTGGACATGTTGACGGACAGCGGCGTCAACGCGATGAGCGACCGTCAGCTGGCGGCGATGATGACGGCGGACGACAGCTACGCGGGCTCCATGAGCTTCGAGCGCCTGAAGGCCGTTGTCGAGGACATCTTCGGCAAACCGTTCCTGTTGCCCGTCCACCAGGGTCGGGCGGCGGAGAACATCCTGGCCAGCGCCCTCGTCGGAAGGGGGAACGTCGTCCCGATGAACTACCACTTCACGACCACCCGCGCTCACATCGAGCGCAATGGCGGGCGCGTGGAGGAGCTGTTTCTGCCGGAGGCGCTGAATCTCGACAGCGCCGATCCTTTCAAGGGGAACATGGACACGAAAGGTCTTGAGGCGTTGCTGAAGCGCGAGGCGGGCAACGTCCCGTTCGTTCGGGTCGAGGCCGGGACCAACCTGATCGGCGGCCAGCCCTGGTCGCTGGAGAACCTGAGCGAGACGGCGGAGATCTGCCGTCGGCACAAGGTTCCGCTGGTCCTGGACGCCTCGCTGCTCGCCGACAACCTGTACTTCATCAAGACGCGGGAGGTGGCGCAGCGCGATGCCTCGATCCGCGAGATCACCCGGCGCATCGCCGATCTTTGCGACATCGTTTACTTCTCGGCCCGCAAGCTGGGCTGCGCGCGCGGTGGGGCGATCCTTACGGGCGACCGGGCCCTGTTCGAGCGCATGCAGCCATTGATCCCGCTTTTCGAGGGGTTCCTGACCTACGGAGGAATGTCGGTCCGGGAGATCGAAGCCCTGGCCGTGGGGCTCGAGGAGACGATGGATTTCGACATGATCCGCCATGGGCCGGAGTTCATCGGTTTTATGGCCGACGCGCTCCACGAGCGGGGGATCCCCGTGGTCCGGCCCGCCGGCGGGTTGGGCTGTCACCTGAACGCACGCGAATTTCTGCCCCATGTCCCTCAGGAGCGTTACACCGCGGGAGCCCTCGCGGCGGCGGTCTTCCTGGCGGGGGGCATTCGGGGCATGGAGCGGGGCACGCTGTCGGAGGAGCGCAGGGAGGACGGAAGCGAGCGGCTGGCCGACGTGGAGTTGCTGCGCCTGGCCCTGCCGCGCCGGGTCTTCACGATGTCGCAGCTCAAATACGCCGTCGACCGCATCCATTGGCTCTTCGAGAATCGGGAGCTGGTCGGCGGACTGAAGTGGGTGGAGGAGCCCAAGCTGCTGCGCTTCTTCAGCGGACGCCTCGAGCCGCTTGGCGACTGGCAGGAGCGACTCTGCGCGAAGTTTCGGGCGGATTTCGGCGACAGCCTGTGATTTGTCCCTGCGGATAAGGAATAAGGAAGCGGACGTTCCCGTCTTTGACGTCCAAAAACTCGGAACGCGAGGGAGACTGGAGAGGTCTCCCTCATTTTGTCGTCTTGAGGCTGCAAAGCCAAGGTCTCAAAAAAACTGCAGGGGGGTGGACGGGTCCCTCATCCTCAGGCGCCCCTCCAGGTTCCGGCTCGCCAGGACGACGAGCCCCTTGGGGTCGGACTCGTCCTCTCCTTCCTTGAGGATGAGGATGGCCCCCAGCTCCGGCCTGTCCTTCAGGAATTTTGTCGACCGCTCGGGTCCCATCACCATGAAGGCGGTTGCCAGGGCGTCGGCAAGGGTGCCGTCCGGGGTGACGACCGTAGCGGAGAGCAGGGCGTTGCGGACGGGATAGCCCGTCGTGGGGTCGAAGAAGTGGGAGTATCGGACCCCGTCGATGATCTTGAAGCGCTCGTAGGTGCCGGATGTGACGACGGCCGTATCCGCCGCGGACAATATGGCGATGGGCGCCCCTCCGGACTCGAGAGGGTTTCGAATGCCGATCCTCCAAGGGGCCCCGTCGGGCTGGGCTCCTACGGCATAGATGTTGCCGCCCAGGTCCAGCAGGGCGGAGGCGATGCCGCGCTCCCGGAAAAGGTCGGCCAGCCTGAGGGAGGCATAGCCCTTGGCGATGCCTCCCAGGTCCAGCATGCAGCCCTTCTGCCGCAGATAAACGCGATCCGGGCCGTACATCTCCAGGTTTTCGGTCCGGGTGAGGGGAAGCAGCGCGTCGATGCTGGCTGCGTCGGGGAGCCGGAACCTCATGCGGGCGTGAAGGTCCGTGCTCTCCGCCTCGGGGGGCGTTTGCCGGTTGATCCTCCACAGTTTCGTCAGGGGGCCCACCAGAGGGTTGAAGGCCCCGTCCGTCAGGGCGCAGGCCTCCCGGGCGTCCTCGATGACGGAGAAGACGTCGGGGGAGACGCGAATGGGCTCCACCCCGGCCGCTTCGTTGATTCTGTAGAGGGCGGAGCCCTCCTGAAAGAGGGAGAGCTGGCCGTTCAGATTATCCAGGAGGGAGAAGGCTTCGCCCAGGACGTCCTCGAGCTCCCGCTTGTCTCCTCCCGTCGCGGAGATGTGGATGGTGGTGTTCATGGAGACTCCGCTTCGTGCAACCGTATGGTGCCGCTCGAGCGGTTGGCGCCCCCGGAGAACAAGGAGGGCGGCAACGATCAGGACCAGGAACGTCCCTGCCCATAGGCGCCGCCGTCCGTCGCCCTTGCGGTCCGCCTCCGCACCGTTCGTTCGAGTGGAGCCGGCGGTTTCCCCCGTCTTTTCTGCTTTCATGCTGAGACCCCTTTCGGCGTATGTTGATCCTTCCTCAGGATGATACACCTAAGCGCTTCCTTATGGGGCCTTTGGGGAGGATGAATTGCGGGATGGGCGGCTTCTCGCGGCCGCCGAGCGTTTCGAAGGAGCGGATGATGTTTGCCTTGGCGAAACAGGGGAGGAAATGATATGGTATCATCGGCGGTAGAAATTTTTTTACTTTTAAGATCGATCGAAAGGGAGAGGATGACTGTTGAGGATGACCGATAGTTGGAAGGGGAAGGTTTGGAGGATGCTTGGGGCGATTGCGCTCTTTGCTTTAGCCGTGGGGACGCTGCCGGGAGAACTGTGGGCCGCGGAACAGCCCCTCGAGATCAACGGCAGCTCGTACATCGATAGGGAGAGCGATGCGGTCGTCGTCAACGGCCATGTCTTCTCCTACGACGTGATGTCGGGGGCGACCGTGCTGCCGTCCCGCACCGCAGGTAAGGCTCCTATGGACCAGGCCGAGAAGGACCGAAAGATGTTCTGGACCATCCAGCCCCCGCGCGGGATCATTCGGGGCGAGTATTATCACACCTCGCGCCTTTTCAACGTAGGGAAGGACGGCGGTCTGGGCTATACGGCCATGATCGACCTCGTCATCGACAAGGGCCGTATCGTTCACGTCGAAATGGATGAGTCCACGCCCTCAAACTACTACTCGGATCTCTGGCGTGCACAGAGAAAGAGGACGTCCGGGTACGGGTTCTTCCAGGCCTCGAAGGGGCGCACGGACCGCACGCTTGTTACCTTGAACAACGGCCTCACCTTCCTGGAGTGGCAGATTCTGAAGGCAAACAGCCTGAACATCGATTTCGACACGGTCTATGGTTCCTCGAACAGCGCGCGGGACGGCTTTATCCCGGCCGTCAAGGAATTGCTCGAAAAGATCAAGGAACCCTCCGGACGTTATTATATCGGCATCGCGGAGCCCGGCGAGGATGGGGTCACGCCGCGTCTCGAGCTGATCTTTGAGGGGAAGAAGATCGTCGAGGCCCGTTACAACGAGATCCTCGCGGACCGTCCGGAGGCGATTCGCGACGGCGGGCTGAAGAAGTACTTCCGGCAGAGCAGGAGGGATTCCGTCTATTACCGTGCGGATACGAAAGGGTCGTTCAACGCTTTCGTGGATAAGCTGACGGCGGCGATCCTGGAGAAGCAGTCACTGGACGTGTCCGTCGAGCCGGGGTCGCCGGAGGCCGGGAATTACGCTCGTCTGGCCGCGAAAATTCAGCCGGTTGTGGACGAATACCTGGCGCAGGGGTATACCCACGATATCGGAAAGATCGCGGAGAAGCCGGAGAACTGGACTCCGAAGGGTGGGGCTGGAGATGCCCATCTGAACGATCTGCTTCTTGAGGTGGTCCCGGGGTCTGCGGGCTATGATCCCGCCAAAGGGACGTATTCGGTCGCCCTGACAGCAACGAACAAGGGCGAGGGCAACTATGTGGTTCATATGGAATCCTTCTTCCTGAACGTCAAGACCCCGGAGAATGCCTGGGATACGGTCGGAGGAGGCGATTCGAGTGTTATTACCCTTGCACCGGGCGAAGTTCGGGAGCTGCGGTTGAATTTTTCCCCCGTCCTGAAGACCGACACTCAGGTGAGCGTCAAATACCTGAAGTATGCTGGGGTGGACAAGCTCTATTTTACATTCGACCTTCCCAATCCCTAGTCTCTGCGTTGAGGCCAGGAGTTCTGCGGCCGATCCCGCCGTGCCTTGGCGGAAGCTGAGATAAACGAGCGCCCCGGTGCTGCACCGGGGCGCTCGTTTATTGAATGGTCACCGACACAGCCTGAGACCGGCCGTCCCGAAGAATCCGGCCGTCCGCTACAGGTAACCGTTCTCCTTGAGGATGGCCTTGGCCTTTTCCACGTGCTTCGCCGGCATCTTGATGACGGGGCCGGTGCAGCCCATAGCGGACTCGGCGTAGATGTTGGCCTTCCAGAGGGCCCGTACCGCGTTCTCGATCTCCAGAACGTCGATGCCGTGCACCTCGTCGTCCGTGGGCTCCGCAGGAGGGGCCTTGACCTCCTCCATGCATTCCGCCTTGGGCGTCAGAGCCGCTATCTCGTCCTCCAGCCCCGCCCTCTTGGCGGCAGCCAGCTCGGCGGCCACCTTGTCCGGCAGCCCGCCGCCGACGACCGAGGCGGTGTAGGAGAGCGCGTTGGCGATCACCGGTGCGCCGGACGCGCGCGAGATGATGGACACGACGTTCCTCCAGCCCTCGCCGCAGGAGGGGCCGTAACCCCATCCCGTGGCCTCGTAGGATCCGCCCGTGGTGAAGGAGGAGAACATCTTCATCAGAACGTTGCCCGACAGCGTGTCCGTGACGCACACGTCCACGGCTCCGGCAAGGATGTCGTTGCCGCGCAGGACCGCGCCGCCGTCCTTGCGGACCGAGGCGCCGAAGGTGATGGGATACCCCTTCTCCTTCAGATGGGTGAGTGCGCGAAACACGGGCTGTGCCGTGTCCACGTTGAGGATGCCGACCGTCGGATTCTCAATGCCCATCGCCTTTGCGGTGGCGATTCCGTAGATCGCATTGCGCAGCATCGCCTCGCCCCGGACCGTGGCGGAGGTCCCGGTGGTCGAGGCCAGGATCATGGCCTTGCCCTTGCCCGGCGTCATGACGCGACCGATGGTGGTCACGCCCAGCGGAAAGGGGAAGTGGAGGGCGACGGCCCCGGCGATTCGGCCGTCCTTGAGCGCGGCCTCCAGAGTCGAGGAGATGTCCGCCTCGCAATCCGGGGTCTCGATCCACTCCAGGTCCTCGAACCCGGCGATACGCGGGCCGATCATGACGGGCTTGACGTTGCCGTAGGTCTCCTGGGCCAGGCGTGCACCGCGCGCCAGCTCCTCGGAGCCCAGTTCGCTGCCGGCGGCCATCAGCCCAATTTTTGCCTTGGGCCCGCCGCTTTTGGCCGCATCGATGATCTCGGCCAGGGCGGAGCCGACTATTTTCCTGATCTCGTCAGACATGAGTTTCCGCCCCCTCAGTTCAGCTTTCCGGCGATTTCGGAGAGCGCCTCCAGGATCAGGGACTTGACGTCGTCCTTGCTGACGGCCCCGGCTGCCGAGGCACCGCTGGGAGCTTCGATGATGAAGGAGGCCCCGTCGGCCAGATTCGTCAGACGGGCCAGGAACAGGCTGCCCTTGCCGATCACCATGGCGCGCTTCATGGAGCCGTCGCGGATGGCCTCGCAGGCGAAGCCGACGAACGGCACGCCCGAGGGGATGTGCCCCTGCGTGTGGGCGAAGCCCACCGTACCGTGCTTCTTGATGAAGGCTTCCATGTCGGCCTTCTCGATGGCCTTTTTCATGACGGCCAGGGCCGCGATCATCTTGATGTTGGCCAGGGGCACGTCGCCGGCGCCGGCCGGAAGGGTGATCTCGGGGATATGAAGCTCGGCTGCGAACTTGTCGACGTCCGTGAAGGTCAGGCCCGCGGCCTGGAGCGGCTCGTAGACCAGCACGGAGGTAACCGCCTGCGGCGCGGCGCCCGCGCCCACCGTGTGCTTGCCCAGGACGTCGAGACGCATGACCGGATTTTTCCCGTCGTCGGGGACCAGCAGGGCGGCGAAGCTTCCCATGCAATCCTCGAGAGCCAGCAGACCTTTCTTGACGTGGTCGCGGCTGTTCATGTAGAGCTTGGGGATGGATCCGCCCGCCACGACGACGCAGTTCTTGCGCGCTCCACTGGCGACCTGGCTGGCTGCGGCGATCATCGCGTTGACGGGCCCGGCGCAGAAGCCGCGCACGTCGCAGCCGGAGGCGTTGGTGCAGCCGGCGACCTCGGCGATGGCCTTGGCGAAGTTGCCGCCGGCCCTCTGGTTCATGTCGCCGGCGCCCTCCTCCGAGCACTCGATGATGAAATCGATGTCGGTGGGGGCCAGGCCGCTGTTCTTGATGAGGTGCAGCAGAGAGAGGACCCCCGAGGCCTTGTTGGCCAGGTTCTCCATCAGGACGTGAGCGAAGAGGCAGTCGTCCACCGCATGGCCGCTGCGAACGCAGCCCACGACTTTGCCGCCGAAACGCAGGTACTCGCCGTGGCGCTCCTTGACCTCGGCCTCGATCGTTGCGAGGTCCTGCATGTTTTTCGGACGCACCACGCGCTTGACGATCGACTCCGTGATCACGGGGTCCTGGGCCAGCTTGGCGCTGACCGCCTCGGCGAAACCCTTCTCCAGCCAAACGAGCTCGAACTCGTCGCAGGCCGCCATCAGGCCGAGGAACTCATCCTCCGGCATGATCTCCCCGAACTTGCCGTAGCGTTTCGCGTCGCCCAGACGGTTCTCGGTCCAGGGCGTCTTGGCGGCCTCGAACTCCTTGTAGCTCAGGCCTCCGATATAGGCCTGGTTGGGTGCAAACTGCATGGCCTGTTCGTAGGTCTGAAGGTGCTTGGGAAGGGAATCGACGAACTCCTTCTCCTTGCCCTCCCTGCGGGCGTGGTAGGGGGTGGTGCCGTAGTACATTCCCGTCTCAGGCATGTGGTTCAGACAATAGGCGTAACTTTTGATCCCTACAGTGGACATTCAAAGTCCTCCTTAATAACGTGAAACGAAATGAGCCTGGCTGCAAAAGCCGGTTGAACAAGGACAAAATCAGGGAAAATCAATCTTGCCGGAGCTGGCGCCTGCTTAAAACGAGGCCCAGGCAAGCCTGGGCCTCGGGTGAAGCGGAAACGGACGATCCCTTATTCCGTGAAGACGGTCTGCTCGGTGATCTCCGTCTGGAGAGCCTTCAGGCCCCTCTCCACGAGATGCCGGCGCAGCTTCTTCTCCTCCTCGGGGGTCTTCGTGGGATCCCCGAAGGGGTGGGGGATGGCGATCGTCGGGACGATCCTGTTGGCGCCGACCGTCTGAGAGATCGGGACGATCGTGCACATGTGCACCACGGGCAGCTTACGCTCGATTTCCTTCAGCATCGATGCACCGCATCGAGTACAGGTGCCTCAGGTCGAGGTGAGGATGACCGCGGTCACGCCGTCGGCAACCAGCTTATCGGCGATCTCGGCGCCAAAGCGCTTGGCGCTGGCGACCGCGGTGCCGTTGCCCACGGTGGTGTAGAACTTGTTGTGCAGCTTCTTGATGATGCCCTCTTTCTCCATGTCACGCAGCACGTCGACGGGAAGCACCCGGTCGGCGTCCTGGTCGGCATAGGTGGCATCGTATCCGCCGTGCGCCGTGCAGTACTTGTCGGACGTCAGGTCGTTCACGCCGGAGATGTCGTATTCGCCGTACTTGCTGGCGCTCGACGCCTCGATGTGGTCGGGGTTCCCCTTGGGGCAGATGCCGCCCGAGGTCACCAGCGCGATCACGGCGTTCTTCAGATCCTTGACGGCGGGCTGGGGGGGCACGCGGTCGAAGACCGGCATCTTGTACTCGGTCTCGAACGGCTGGCCCTTCAGCTTCGCGACGAACATGTCTACGCAGCGCTCCGCAGCGAGCTTGTCGTAGAACTTGTTCTTGCGGATGCCGCGCTCGATGTAACCCTCGTCGGCGGGCTTGCCCAGCTTCTCGTTTTTGAGAAGTTTGAGCAGAAGCTTCGCCATGTCGGGGACGGCCTTCTTCATGCCCGCGGCGCTGTCGGGGGTCTCCACGATGTAGGCGGCCTTCTTGTACATCTCGACACCGGGGTTCTCGGGGTACATGCCGCTGATGACCGGAATGCCCAACTCCTTGGAGACCGCCTCGCACATGGCGCCGCACGCCGTGCCGTAACGGCCCGCATTGAAGGCCGGGCCGGCCACGAAGGCGTCCGGCTTGTACTTCTTGATCATCTCGATGATCTCGGAGCTCGCCTTCTCCATATTGGAGGCGAAATAGGAGTCTCCGCAGATGACGGTCGCCACAATCTCGGCTTCGGAGCCCAAGGCCGCCTTGAGAGCGGCACCGGGACCGACGATGGCCTCTCGGACCTCAGGTTTGTGGTCGGCCTTTTCCTCACCGCCGATACCCGCGTAGAACTGATTGATGTAATGAACTACACGAAATGCCAATTTTGTCCCACCTTTCTTTGTAAGGTGACAGCAACAATCGCTCGGTATAGGTCAGATCGCGTTTTTGCTGTACTGATCGCGTATGCCTTTGACCGCGGCTGCCAGCGCTTCGGGGTCGAGCACCATCTCCATCATGCTGATCTGCTCTTCCCAAGCGGCGGGATCGCACTCGTCGCGAATAACGGAATCGAAGACGTGATATACAGGGAGTCCCAACGAGACTCCGGCGAGCGGGCCTGCGTAGGTCGGATCACCATTGCTGACGGTCTCGGCGTAGATCTCCGCGCCCTCGGCGTCGGAGGAACCCAAAACCACGATGCAATCGGTGCCGAACTTCTCAGCGGCGTCCTTGACGCGCTGCTGATTCTGCAGGTCCATCGCTCCTGCGGCGGTTCAGACAAAACACTCGGTGGCCGAGAAGATAATTTCGGCACCGCTGTCCTTCAAACATGCCTCCATGGCGGGGCCGGGAACGCCATCGCGCTCGCCGAGAAGCAGGAGCTTCTTGCCAGCCAGTTTGCCCATGTTTGACACCTTCCTTTCGTAAATTTTTTGTTGAAAAATCTCGAGAGAAGCCGGGGCTAAAGCGTATAGGCACCCAGCTTCGTGTAGCCCAGCTCGCTCGTGGCGCCGGTGATGGCCTGAAGCTCCACCGTGATGGTGCCGTCGGCCGCCAGGGAACCCTCCCAGCCGCCCGCGATGACGTTGGCCTCCTCGGCGTAGCCGATGACCTTCTTCATCGGGGGCAGGACGATGACCTCGTTGGCGTTGCCCGCCGTGACGCAGGCGTCGCCCTCGGGGCAGGAGTCGGCCAGGGACTGGCTCGCGCCGTCCTGTCCGGCGTACTCGTCCGTCAGCAGCGCGGTCTTGATGCCCAGGCGCTCCGCCTTCCAGCAGTTCATCACCAGGTCGGCGTCCGGATTCCCGAAGCCCTCCTCGGTGATGACCACGCCGTCGAGGCCCAGCATCCCCGCCAGCTTCGTGGCGTAGCTGGAGCTGCGGCGCTTGTCGGCCAGGGTGACGTTCTCGTTCGTGACGATGCAGGTCACGAAGTTGAAGTCCTTGCCGTGGCGTTTAAGCATATCCGCGATAACGGGGTTGTTCTGGTGGACGTACGTGCTGTTCTTGTCGCAGGCGGAAACGCAGTTGCCCGAAGTGATGGCGCCGTCCATGACCTCAAGCGGCGACAGGAGCGTGGGAAGGATCTTCTTGACGTCGACGCCGTAAAGGTAGGTGTCGTGCAGCAGACCCTGGGTCTGGAGCATGTAGATGTACCCCACCTTGGGCAGTTCGGCATGCGCGCCCATGGCGTCCTTGATGTTGACGTGGTCGTAGGTTTCCACCTTGTCGGCCTTGACGTCGGCGCAGCACTTCGCCAGGTAGGCGGCTGCCTTCAGCCCCGCCATGCGGCAGGCCGTCTCGTAATCGTGCTTGTCCATCTCGGGATCGGACGGCTCGAGTACGAGAACGACGTTGCAGGTCTGGGAGTAGGGCGTGTAGTCCGCGCCGGGGCCGGACATGTCGATGATGCCCTCCTGGAAACGGACGAGCTTGCCCGCCGTAACGACGGCCGCGCCCGAGAGAACGAGGGTCTTGCCCTCGCCGACGCTCTCGACGTCGCTCAGCATGCCCGGGAACACTTGGCCCTTGCCCTCGATCTTCCACCGGGGCTCGATGACGTCCTTGACCGGCATGATGCGGACGCTCTCTCCCGGCATGGCCAGGTCGACGTCCAGGTTCTTGCCCAGGAGCGGGTCCTCCGCGATAAGGGTCAGCAGTTCCTTCTTGTCGACGGTCAGGGTGCCGCCGGCAAAACCGGTCTTATCTCCGAACTTCAACTGTTTGACGCAAAGCTTATGGAGCTCCAACCTCAAAATGGTACTCCCCCTTTCCGAAAAAATAGCCAGCCTAGCCGATCAGTTCCTCGACCTTGGCCGTGATGTTCTCGGCCGTCGCGTCGGCGCCGCCCAGGCGGGCGAACTCCTTGCCGTCCTTCCAGAAGAGGATCGTGGGCAGGCTCATCACCTTGAAGTTGATGGCCACACGCTTGTTCTTCGAGGTGTCCACCTTGCAGAACTTGGCCTTGCCCTCGTACTTTTCGGCGATCTCCATGTACTTGGGCATCAGCGCCATGCAGGGACCGCAGGCGGGGCCCCAGAAATCCATCACCACGGGAAGCGCGCTCTCCTTTACCTCGGCGTCGCAGTTGTCCTTGGTCAACTCGATCATTGCGAATCACCTCCTTTGCTTAAACTGTGTAAGGGAGCGGGGACCAAAACGGCGGATGCGCTCAGAAGGCCGTACCGCTCCAGACTTTCCCTCATCAACTCCCCGTCGATGAAGGCGTAATCCGCACGTCTATGCGTTTCCAGATCCTCGGGAAAGAGCAACCTGCCCTCGCAGCTCTTGTAGACGGCGACGGCGTTCTCGATCATGGACAAAGAATCCAAATCGACGAGTTCTCCTGGGAACTCCCGGATCAGGACGGAACGAAAAGGCTGCTGGTAGGGGCGAAGGTTGCCGCAGAGAGGGTGTGTCAGAAGATGGCTGCCCAAATGAACGGAGTTACGCACGGAAAGGAGCACATCCAATGACGATCCCTTCACGAAACGCCCTTCCCGAACCCTTTGGCACAGCTCCTCGTTGTTGCTGACGAGCACGGTGTTGTTCTTCATCGACTAACCCTCCGGACTTCCTGCGTTCTGTCGCCGCGCCCCTTATCCCGATGGCAGAGAAAAGGAGGGGGCACCCAACGTGTCGAAACGGCTTCAGAGTCCTGTCCGGATACGATCCTTTTGCCTGAGAGTTTCCGTGCCCGAAGCACTTGCCCCTTCGGCGTCCCCTCCGCCCCGTCGGGGCGAATGGGATCTCTCTCATATCCTTCTTTCAGGGTTGCGTTTTTTGTTCGAACTACCGCAAACAAATTATATAGGACTTGCCCGCGCAGTCAAGGCGAAAACGGCGGGCATGGGGTGCTTGGCAAAATATAGGACCTGCCGGAGGTGTATAATCGTCGTGGAAAAGGGACTTGCTTCCGGTTTGCCGCCTTTTGCGGTTCGGAGTCGGGGGAGGGTTGCCGGGGGGCGGCAAACGGCAAAGGGTGCCGGTGATGCTCCTATGGATATTTCCCATATTATAAGGCATAGCGTATAGGTTAGGTCGGGTTGGCCTCGACGCATCCGCTGGGTTCAATCGGTCGGGTTTGCAAGGGCGGTCGTTTGAGGCCGCCTTTTTTCTCTTTGCCGGATGGAGGTCTTCCGGTTATCATAAAAACGTTCTGCGGGAGGTTCTACGAATGCCGCGATAGTTGAACCGAACGCGAGAAATATTCCTGAATTTCCTGAAGCGGAGTGATGGCCTTTTGTGTGGAATCATGGGATACGCGGGAATGCGTCGGGTCGTCGACACCGTCGTCGGGGGGCTGGAATGCCTGGAGTACCGGGGCTACGACTCCGCGGGGGTCGCCGTTGCCGGTCCGGGCGGAGTGGAGATCGTGAAATGCGTCGGCAGCGTGGCCAACTTGAAAGCGAGGCTCGCGCAGGCGCGTCCGATGGGAGGCGTGGGGATCGGGCACACCCGATGGGCGACGCACGGCGGGGTGACCGAGGAAAACGCCCATCCTCATTCCGATCCCGAGAAAAAGGTCGTCCTCGTCCATAACGGGATCGTCGAGAACTTTCACGAGCTTCGTCAGGAGCTGAGCGCTCAGGGCGTGTCCTTCCGTTCCGAGACTGATACCGAGGTCGCAGCCTGCCTCATCGCACGGCTCTACGCTCGGAGCGGGGGAGCCCCTCTGGAGGCGCTGCGCGAGGCCTGCCACCGCTTCAAGGGGGCTTTTGCCTTCGTGGTCCTCTTCGCCGATTTTCCGGATCGCTTCTACTGCGTCCGCAAGGGGCCGCCTCTGGTGCTGGGCGCGGCGGAGGGCGAGGCCTTCTGTGCGTCGGACGTCACGGCCCTGCTGCCCTATACGCGCAGCATACTTTTCATGGAGGACGATCGGATCGCGGAGCTCTCCGCCTCGGGGATCGTCCTTGCCGACTTCCGGGGCAACCCCTTGCCGGCCGAGATGCGTACGGTGGATTGGGATCCGGAGATGGCCTCCAAGGGGATGTATCCGCATTTCATGCTCAAGGAGATCGAGGAGCAGGGCGGCGTGCTGCGCCGTACCCTTGCGGGCCGGTTGTCGGACGGGTCCGTCGACCTGAGCGGGGAGGTTCCTTTGACGGACTCGTTCGTGGGGTCGCTGCGGCGCGTCCAGCTTGTTGCGTGCGGGACCTCCTACTATGCCGCGCTTACGGCTGCAGGGCTCTTCGACCGTTTTACGGGACTGGACCTGCGGGTGGAGACGGCCTCGGAGTACCGCTACGGCTGCGTGCCCTGCGACGGACGGACGCTCTCCGTATTCGTGTCCCAGTCCGGCGAGACGGCCGACACCCTGGCCGCCGCGCGCGGGGCCAAGGCCAACGGAGCGCACTGCCTGGCGGTGACCAACGCTTCGGGGTCCTCCCTGGCCCGGGAGCTCGGGGCGGTGCTGGAGCTTCGGGCCGGTCCGGAGATTGGGGTCGCGGCGACGAAGACCTTCATGGGGCAGCTCGCGGCGCTGACGCTGCTGGCCCTCTGGGTCGGGAAGCGGTGCGGGAGGCTCTCGCCGCAGGACGAGTCGCGGATCGCCGGAGAATTGATGCTTCTGCCCCTCAAATTGGAGGCGCTCATCGCACGAAGGCCTTTGGTCGAGGGGGTCGCCAGGCGTCGCCTAGCGGCCCGCGGTTTCCTCTTCATGGGGCGCGGGGCGTCCTATCCTGTGGCGCTGGAGGGGGCCCTCAAGCTCAAGGAGATCTCCTACGTCCACGCGGAGGCGCACGCCGCCGGGGAGATGAAGCACGGTCCCATCGCGATGCTGGACGAGACGATGCCCGTCGTGGCCCTGCTGCCCCAGGACCGGCTCTTCGAGAAGACCCTCTCCAACGTGCAGGAGGCCCGGGCGCGAAGGGCGCCGATCATCGCCGTCGCCACGGAGGGGGACCCCGACGTCTCGCGTTTCGCGGACGACTGCATTTTTGTCCCGAGGACGGAGGAGGAGCTGACGCCCTTCCTGACGGTTGTGCCGCTCCAGTTTTTTGCCTATTGCCTGGCGTCTCTCATGGGGCGGGAGATCGACAGGCCCAGAAACCTGGCCAAGAGCGTCACCGTGGAATGATGCCGTCCTATCGGAATCGGCCTTGGGCGTTGTTTTGCCTGCCTCGTCCAGGGCTGCGAAAATGATACGGAAAAGAGATGCGAGGAGGAGAAATCTCTTGGAGAATATCGTCATCATCGACTGCGGATCGCAGTTCACCCAGCTGATCGCTCGGCGGGTGCGGGAGATGCGGATTCACAGCGTGGTTCTGCCCTGGGACGCCCCGCTGGGGCGTGTCGAGGAGCTCGCCCCCCGGGGGATTATCGTTTCGGGGGGGCCGGACAGCGTCAACGATTCCGGCGCCATCGCCATCGACCGTGGGATCTTGGACATGGACGTGCCCATTCTGGGGATCTGTTATGGAATGCAGCTCATGGCGAAGTGCCTGGGCGGTGCGGTCGCATCGGGGGAGCGCCCGGAGTATGGGGTGACGGCCATAGGGCGCAGGGGCAACTCGGCGCTGTTCAAGGACCTTCCGGATGAACTGGAGGTTCTGATGAGCCATGGGGACCGCGTCGTCGCGCTGCCCTCGGGCTTCCGCGCCACCGCGGAGACCACCCACGGGGTCATCGCGGCCATGGAGGACGAGAGCGGCCGTCGTTTCGGGCTTCAGTTCCATCCGGAGGTCGTCCATACCCAGCAGGGGGCCAGAATTCTGCGGCAATTTCTGTTTGCGACCTGCGGCTGCAAGGGCGACTGGAATCTCGGCGACTGGGTCGAGGATGCCGTGGCGGAGATCCGGGAGAAGGTCGGGGAGGGGCGCGTCGTCTGCGGCCTGTCGGGCGGGGTGGACTCGAGCGTCGCGGCCGCCCTCGTGCATCGGGCGGTCGGTTCTCAGCTCGAGTGCATTTTCGTCGATCACGGGCTGATGCGCCTGAACGAGGCCCGGCAGGTCATGGACTCCTACAGCGGCATGGGGCTCTCGGTCCGCCATGTGGATGCCTCGGAGCTCTTCTTGGGCAAGCTGGCGGGGGTGACGGACCCGGAGAAGAAACGGCGGATCATTGGAGGGCTCTTCATCGAGGTGTTCGACGCCGAGGCGGCCAAGATCGGCCAGGTGGACTGGCTGCTTCAGGGGACGATCTACCCCGACGTCATCGAGAGCGGGAGCAAGAAGGGCTCCGTGCTCATCAAGTCGCATCACAACGTCGGCGGCCTGCCGGACAAGATGAAGCTCCGTCTTCTGGAGCCGCTGCGGGACCTGTTCAAGGACGAGGTCCGGGAGCTGGGGCGCATCATCGGCGTGCCCGACGCGATTGTGGACCGTCAGCCCTTCCCGGGGCCGGGGCTTGCCGTGCGCTGCCTGGGGGACATCACGCGCGCCCGTCTCGACACGTTGCGGGCCGCCGATGCGATCTTCCGGGAGGAGCTGCGGAAGGCCGGGCTCTACGAAAAGATCTGGCAGTCCTTCTGCGTGCTGCTCCCGGTGCGGACGGTCGGGGTGATGGGGGACGGGCGCACCTACAACGAGGTGCTGGCGCTCCGTGCGGTGGACTCCCAGGACGCCATGACGGCCGACTGGGTGCGCATCCCGCCGGAGGTCCTGGACGTGACGGCCAAGCGCATCTGCAACGAGGTGCGCGGGATCAACCGCGTGGTGCTGGACGTGACCTCCAAGCCGCCCGCAACGATCGAGTGGGAGTAGAGGACACGACAAAGCCCCGAGCGGGAGGACGCTTCAGGATATCTGCGAAAACGTGAGAGGAGTGCCGGGCGGCCTTGGTCGCCCGGCACTCCTCTGTCTTCGCGGACTTGAAGATGCTGTCCGTGACTACGCTCTCCTCCTCGCCAGAAACGCTGCTGCAAGGGCCAGTGCCAGTACGCCGCCCACCGCGTCGCATCCGCCGCCTCCGCCGCCCGATAAGCTCTTGTCCTTGCCCGGATCGTCATCCGTGGGGCCGGGGTGGGTTGGGTTGGGGTTTGGGTTGGGGTCGGGCTTGGGGTCGGGCTTGGGATTTGGCTTGGGATTGGGGTTTGGGTTGGGGGTGGGTCTGGGGCCGGGGCCGGGCTCCTGGGGAAGGGGAAGTTCGAAGTCCAGAACTCCGAAGAAGGGGACGCCCGTCCTCTTGGCCCGTACTCTCAGCTTCGCCCTGTCGCCGGCGAACGTCACGGTGAACGTGCAGTCCCGATCGGTCCCGACTTTGCCCGCGATGGCCGTCCCCGGATTCAGGGGCAGGACACCCCACGCGGCGGGGTCCACCTTCGAGTCGGCCCCAATCGTGACCTCGTATTTTTTCCCGCCCAGCGGCTTCAGATCCTCGTCCTTCAGCGTCAACAGGGGGACGTCGATCGTCTCACCCAGAGTGAGCCGAAGCGTCTTCGTCGCGAGGTCGAATTCGTCTGTCGCCCCGGGAAAGTTGGTGAGGTCGGTATCGATAATTTTATTGCCGGGTGGAATACTGAGATCCAGCTCCTGGAGGAGGTCGATCGTCTCTCCCGCCTTCAGGGGGCGGTGCCAGGCGTCTGGGGGATTGAACCTGAGCTGAGTTCCAAGGTCTGGCTCCGCCCTATTCACCGTCAGCACGGGCTCGGTCGTGGCGGCGGGGACCGTCAGCTCCGAGTCGCTCCTGAACCGCAGCGCCAGACCCTTGTGGGCTCCGCCGGGCAGTTCCAGCTTCCCTCCGTCCAGAGAAAGGCTCCAGCCCCCCGGTGCGGCGACCGCGCCGAGCTTCAGCATCCCTCCCCCGTTATCGGTGTCGATCCCGGCTCCGTCCCCGGGCGCCAGGGAGTTGACGATCAGGGTCTTTTTAGTGCCGCCGAAATCAATGTGGCACATCTTGAGCTTGGGGCAGCTCAGGATGCCGATATGGCAGGGCTTATTGGGCAGGCTCATCATCGGCAGGATCGTGACTTCGTCGGCGTTGCCTCCCTCGAGCCGGAGCTCGTTATGGAACGCGTCTGGGATGCCTGCAAGGACTATTTTAGGGTTGTTGGCGTTTCCCTTGAAGGTGACCC
Organism: Fretibacterium sp. OH1220_COT-178; assembly: GCF_003860125.1. Classification (NCBI taxonomy): domain Bacteria; kingdom Thermotogati; phylum Synergistota; class Synergistia; order Synergistales; family Aminobacteriaceae; genus Fretibacterium; species Fretibacterium sp. OH1220_COT-178. The sequence goes on from NZ_RQYL01000016.1 coordinate 48,950, forward strand.
GCTCGGTATTTTTCATCAGGGCCACGGTCGTGCCTGCCGGGGGTTCCAGCCTCAGATGCCCCGTCACCTTAGCTCCGAGGTCAAGATTGACGGAAGGCACGATGGTCAGCAGCTTGTCGGGGCTGACGGCAATGGTATTCGCATCCCCAAACTTCAGCTCGCCATCGATTGTCACGACCGCATTGCCCCGGGAACGAAGCCCGCCGTCCTTGTCGAGCCTCAGCTTCATCTTATCTCCTATCTTCAGCTTCGTCCCCTCGCCGAACTCCACGATCTTCGCCTTCGCCTTGTCGGTATCGACTCGGAGTTGATCGGCTGGATTGAGGGGATCAAAAGCCCCATCCGGGATGATCGCCGTATCCCCCGCCCCCGGGGCGCCTTTATCCCAATTGCCGTCATCTCCCCATGAGTTGCTTGTGTTGCCCGTCCATCGCGTGACCTTCGCCGGAGCGGCCCCTGCAAAGGCCAGAGCCAGCACCGCCGCCAGCGCGGCCGTGCGTAAAAACCTCCTGCCCGAGATCATGTTCCCGTCCTCCTTCCTCATCGCTCACAGAGCGGCGTGTTCGTGTCCCGACACGCCGCTCTCTCCGGGCACACCTCCCCCCGGCTTCGATGCGGAGGCTTCGCTCCGAGTGGAGGACCGGAGAGGAATGAACCTTTGTTCCGCTCTCAGGTTATCACGTCAGAGCGAAAGGGGGTGTTCCATTATTGGTCGTTTGCCGTTCCGTTATTGACTTTTTGCCCTGGCTCCCCGGACTGCCGGTGTTCTTCGGCAGGAAGAAATCTTCGGTGGTGTTCCGAGCCCCGTTTTTTTGAAAAATATACACGCGAAGCGGCAGGGGTTGAAAAAACGCAGAATTTGCCCATCGTGGCAATCGGGAAGTGAAGGGCTTCGGGATGTCGATGAGCCCACCGTTATCTCGTAGAACTCGTAGAATAAGAATAAGTAATGTGAAAGCATGTTCTGTGACAAGCTTCTCTACAAAGTGTCTCATTTAGGAAAACCAACAGGAAATCTCCTGGGATAATATCTGAATTAACAAAAATTTCATTTTATTGAATAATGCGCGGATGCGTTAAAGGGAAGCGTACAGTACAGAACAGAACAGGGCCGGAGCAATCAAGTGAAAACGGCCTGAAAGCGGTGGAGGATTTCTCCCATCGATCTCAGACCGTTCCACGCACTGCAACGGTTGGCTCGGCTCTTCCACCAGTAGCGCTGTGGGGTGGTTAAAGGGCTATTGAACCTGTAAAGACTAGTGGGTACTACATTGGCGAATGACATCCAGGACGCTGCCGTCGCGCCACTCCACAACCGCGACAATGCGATCTTCCAATTGAGGGGGATTCATTGGCCCCGACAGTTTTTGGGCTAGGTCAATCAATTGCTCCATGCTCACAAGAGGCAGGTTCTTCCTGTCGCGAAGACAGTCCATCAGGTCGGTGCGCCTGGGGTTGATGGTGATGCCATATTCTGTGACCAGGGCATCGACGGCTTCTCCAGGGGTGGTGAGGCTGTGTACGTTTTCGACCACGCAAGGAATGCGTCCTCTCAAAAGAGGTTGGGCTATGATCGTCAGTTTCGCCCCTGCCGCAGTATCCTGATGCCCGCCCGTTCCGTGAAGAAGGAGACCGTTGGACTCGGTGTTCACGTTGACGTTGAAATTTCTGTCGATTTGAGTGGCGCCCAGGACGACCACATCTAACAGATTGACAGCCGCACCGGCGTTCCAGGGGTTTGCATACCAATCCGCGGAGATCTCCATATGGTTGATGTTGGAGCAAAGGGAGTTGACGGCTGTCAAGTCAAAAGATTGAACGTCCAATAAACGTCTGAGAAGGCCTTGTTGGAGGAGGGCTACGAAGTGTTCGGTTATGCCGCCCAATCCGAAGTCTCCTTTTACCTTTCTGCGGGTCATGGCTTCCTCCAGAAAGGTCGTCACGGCCAGAGGAATACCGCCTGCGCCCGTCTGAAACGAAAAATTTTCTTTGAAGTGAGGTGAGAGCTCGATTAAACGGGCGGTGTAGCGAGCTATTAAGAGGCGCAGCGGGTCCTTGGTGATGATAGTGCTCCCGGAGACAATTCCCTTGGGATCTCCTATATCCGGAAGTTCGACGACAAAGTCGGTGTATGTCTGTGGAATGGATATGGGGGCCAACAGGCAGGACTCCAGGTGGTCGGTAATTGCAACAACGCAGTTTGCGTACTGCGCGTCCGTGTGCGCGTATCCGATGGAGCCGCAGGCGGATTTACCGAAACCTCCCGAGAGATTTCCAAATTTATCTGCCGCCGGAGCAGCTATGAAAGCAACGTCAATGGGTGTTTCGCCGGAGATAATTGCTCGTGGACGACCTCCGTGGCTTCTCAGTACCACTGGGACCGACATTCCTCCATACGATACGTGCCGACCAATGGCTCCATTCACGGAACCCATGATCCGGCGAATCACTCCGCTTTTTATATGTTCAATCAGCGGCTCGTGTGTGTCGAACAAAGCTGTCGGGAAAAGTGTAAGGTCGCCTATTCCCATTCGGGCACAAGTGTCGAGAACGTGGCAGACGACCTTGTCGCCGTTGCGGAGATGATGGTGAAAAGATACCGTCATCCCATTGCGCAGTCCCGAGGCCCCTATCGCCTCCTCAAGGCTGGAAAGCAGCTTTTGCGCATGTCGCGAAGGGGTTTTGAGTTTCCTCCCCAGTCCGCGTCCTTCGGGCATCCTGGTTTCCAATCCCCGATAGGGAATGACCGGGCCATATCCCTCGATACGATCCGGGAGCTTCCGTCCCAGAGAATTTTCCGGCATGACCTTACATTCCTCCGTCCTGTACGACTAACTTTTTCATGAAGCACCGTCCTTGTTCAGGAAGATTCATCCTTTATCGGGCGGGACATCGTGGGTATCGCGGCCGTGCATCGGTCCGGCCAGCTGAAGAAGATACTGAGCACGTTTGATGACGGGGCGATCAACAAGACGTCCGTCGACGCTTACCGCGCCCTGCCCCCGCCGTTCGGCCTCCTCGGCTGCTTGGACGATGCGGAGAGCTTTTCGGACTTCTTGGTCCGTCGGTGTGTAGGCCTCGTGGATTATCGGGATCTGGTTTGGATGCAGGACACTTTTTCCGTCAAACCCCAATTGGCGGACAAAAGCCGTTTGCGTTTTCAGCCCCTCGAGATCGTGAATGTGAGGATAAGCGGCGTCTAGGGCGTCGACTCCAGCGGCACGCGCCGCTACGACGAGCATACGTCGAATCCAATCCAATTCGATCTCGTCCTTGGAACGGCTTGTTTTGAGATCGGCTGCGAGGTCCTCGCCTCCGGGTATCAGAGCTGTTACACGTGAGGAGGCCGTAGCGATATCGAATGCACGCCAGATAGCCGAGGCGCTTTCCAGCAGACAAAAAATGCGAATATGTCCTGGGGGAATATTGCTCTTGTCCTCCAGTTCGGAGAGCATTTCGTCCAGAACGACGACCTCTTGGGGGGATTCCACCTTGGGGACACGTATACCTGTTATCTGAGGATTGGCTGCTGCTGCATCAAAGATCGCTGTAATGTCGTCTCGCCAATAATCCGAGTCGGTACCGTTGATGCGTATTGTGAGCTCACAGCCCCCGAAGTCCAGAAAAGATAAGATCTTCCCAACCAGGATGCGGGCCGCAAGTTTTTCATTGGCCGGAACGGAGTCCTCCAAATCGAAGATCAAGCCGTCGGGCCGGAACAGGTGCCCACGCAGCAACATGTTAGGATTGTTGCCCGGCAGGTACATCATGGTACGTCGCATTAGGGCTCCCTCTCGTCGGATGCTACCGAATAGCGTAGTAATGCTGTCTCAAGGCGTGCGGACAACACCGGCTCCAAGGCTCCGCAATCTTGAATGTGCACCTCAATGTCTTGAATGTTGAACGCGCTGAGGGTCCGATTTACGGTATTCACAATAGCACTGTGAAAAAGCTCCGAGCCGCTGCCTCCAATACTCAATGTAATTCCTGTTCCTGAAGGACGCTCGAAAACAGAAACCATACAATCCATTGATTCCATAGAGCCGGCAATGGCCTTACGCATGTCAGCTCCGAGCCTTTCCCGCACGGATACGGCGTTTTGCGAACAAGCAGAGAAAGACCAGGACTGCAAAACCCAGAAGATCGGTTTTCCAACCCGGTACAATCATGCTCAGTGCAGCGGCGAAAGCTAGAATTCTTTCGGGCAAGGACATGACATCGAGCAAATATCCCTCGAGGGCTGTTGCAAGGATGAACACGCCGAGGAGCGCGGTGAGCAGGGCCTGAAAGAACATGGGCCAAGATTGGACGTTGGGAAGCAGAAGCTCCGGCGAGTAGATGAATACGAAGGGAATGATGAACCCTGGCAAGGCCATCTTCAGGGCCATGAAGGCGGTCCTGTTGGGGTCGGCTCCGGCTATGCCTGCAGCGGTGTAGGCACCGACGCATACGGGGGGCGTCACGGAGGAGAGCACCGCAAAGAAGAAGACGAAGAAGTGAACATCCAGGGCCTTGCAGCCAATTAAAACCAATGCGGGGGCGGCGACGGCGCTGGCCATCACGTAGCTGGCGGTCGTAGGCATCCCCATCCCCAGAAGCAAAGCGATGCCCATTGTCATAACCAGGGTAGGCATCAGCCTACCAGCCGTATAGCCCAGGATCGTGTCCCCGACCCGAAGCGCAATGCCCGTTGCGCCCATCATCCCGATGACGACCCCAACGAGAGTGCATGCGACGGCTACGGACAGAGCGGACTTGCTTCCGTCCTCCAGCGTTGCGATGAGAGCTTTCAGGTTGAGGCGGTCTTCCTTTCTGACGAAGCTGAGCATCATGGAGGAGGCGATGCCCCAGCAGGCCGAATAGAGGGGATTGTATCCCTGGACCAGGAAGTAGATGATCACGAAGAGGGGTAAGGACTTGTATCCGCTTTGTCTCAATACGGCCGATACCTTGGGAAGGGAGGCCTTGTTGAGGCCCTCGAGTCCCAGTTTTGTAGCCTCGAGGCTGAGACAGCACCAGATCCCCCAAAAATAGAGGAGGGCCGGGATCACTGAGGTCGACACCACTTTGATGTAGGGAACGCCGATGCTGTCGGCGATGATGAACGCTGCCGAGCCCAGAACCGGCGGCATGATCTGTCCTCCGGTGGAGGCTGCAGCCTCCACCGCCCCAGCATAATAGGCGGGATACCCGATTTTCTTCATGAGCGGGATGGTAAATGCTCCCGTTGTCGCTACGTTGGCTGAGGTGCTGCCGCTGATGGTGCCCATACACGCACTGGAAATCACGGCTATTTTCGCAGGACCGCCTTTTTTGTGACCGGTCAGAGCCATGGCCAGATCGTTGAAGAAAGCGGAAGTTCCCGTAGAGCTCAGGAACGCTCCGAAGAGTATGAACAAAAATATGTAAGTTGCCGAGACACCGGAAACAAGGCCAAAAAGTCCGTCCGTCGTCAAATAGAGCTCCTCGACGATACGGGGGTAAGAAAGCCCAAAATGCTTCAGTACCCCGGGCATGGAACGGCCGTAGTAGGCGAACAGGAGAAAGAGGGAACAAAAAATGGGTAGGGGATAGCCCAAGACCCTTCGTGCGGCTTCGAAGGTCAGGGCCAGCATGATCGTTCCCAGATAGAGTTCGTAAGTGGTGTATATTCCAGCCCTTCCGGCGATATCCTTGTACATCAGGAAGACGTACAGGGAGCAGATGGCCGACAGTACGGCGCAGACCCAATCGATGGGCGTCGGCTTATTGAGGGAAGAGCGTTTTGTCGCCGGGTAGAGGAGGAAAACTAAAAACAGGACGAATGCGATATGGAAGCTCCGTTGCTGCATGGCAGGCAACAGTCCGAAGACCGATGTGTACAGATGAAACAAGGCCAGGAAAACCGTGACACAGGTGATAAAGGTTTTCAAGCGTCCATCGAACATACGCTTTTTATCGCGTTTGATCGGCGATATCGCATCGGGTTCGTTCTGTACGTTACAGGCGCTGTCGGGCATGAGATACCTCCTGAATCAGGATGTTCCTCCCCCAAAAGGAGTTCGAGGGGGAGGAACGTTTTGAGGGAACCGGGGAACCTTACTCTTTAATCAAACCCTTCTCGACATAATATTTTTTAGCGCCGGGATGCAGGGGAACAGACATGCCTGCAAGAGCCATATCCAAGTTGAAGCCATTGAAATAATTCAAACGATCGGAAAGAAATTTATTGTTCTCGTGCAGCATCTTGGTTATCTTGTAAATGGTGTCTTCAGGCATGTCTTCGTAGGTCAGGAGAGAGCCAACTGCTGCTACGACAGGGATATCCTTATCGTACCCCGGATAAAGTCCGCCCGGTATGACGGCAGGGGCATAGTGAGGGAACTTCTCCGTGATCTCTTTGATCTTCTCTTCCTCCAGGCCTATCAAGCCCACCTTTTCGGAACGTATCATCTCCGAGATCTTGGCGTTTGGGGCATTGGTCGTCCAGATGTGGGCCTGGCTATCGCCGACCTTGAGCGCTTCTTCAACTTCGTTGCGGCCAAAACGTTCGACGCGCACATCGGCCTCGCTCAGATCGTGCACGGACAGGATCTCTCGGGTGTTGATCTCGATACCCTGCCCTACGGAGCCGAAATCCACACGTTTTCCCTTGAAATCGGCGACGCTTTGTATTCCAGCGTCCTTGTTGACCAGTATGTGCGCAGGCATGAAATAGATGGCGGTGACATAGCGTAAACTTTTGATTGGAGTTTTGAATGAATTGATGCCATTCCAAGCCTCGTTGACCGTGGAGGACTGAACCATTCCCAATTCTATTTCCTTGGTGCCCAAGTTGATACAGTTCTTGATGGAGCCGCCGGTTACGGCGGTGAAGTTGATTTCCTTCAGTTTCTGCGTGCCCAGTTGCGCAATGGTGTTTCCGATCAGATAAAAGCCTCCTCCGACAGTGCTTGTACCGATTCGGACAAAAGTTTCTTCGGCAAAGGCAGTCCCGGAAAGGAGCATGGCCAATGCGATTAAGAGCACCCTCATCATAATCATACGAACCTTCATTTGCTGTCCCATTGTCTGAATCGCCTCCCCGTCTTTATTTGCGAGTCTAAAAACATGCGAGTCACACACCATGCCACCATACGCCGAGGGCTCTCCTAGGGAAAAATGTCGTCTATGATCTCACATCCCTTCTCCTGAAGGGTTTTATCGACCCAGGCGCTATCTGCAGTACCCGCTTTGCTGCGATTCAATTTTTCCGCATCCTTGAGAGCGAATGTCTGCGCCGCTTTTAAAATTTCGGAAGCGTCGGCAATGGGAATGACAATCACACCATCCGCGTCTCCTACGATGACGTCACCCGGATGGATGCTGATTTCTCCGCAGGATATCGGGACGTTAATCTCTCCAGGCCCCTCTTTATAGGGGCCTCCCGGAGTCGTACCGTTGGCATAGATGGGGAGCGAGGTTTTGCATAGGGAGGCGATGTCGCGGACCGGACCGTCGATGACGATACCGGACACGTGTTTTTGTAAGGCGAGAGCGACCATGTTCTCCCCGAGCAGGGACCGAGTTTCATCGCCGCCGTTCGCGACGATGAGGATGTCCCCCGCCGTGCACAGGTTGAGTGCCTTGTGTAGCATCAGATTGTCTCCAGAACGGGTTTTGACGGTTAAAGCGGCGCCAGCCATGACATTTTTCGGCGAGGAAACCAACTTTATCCGGGGATGCAAAGCGCACAGACGCCCCATACAATCCGCGATGCAGGCCGTAGAGAGTTTTGAATAAGCTTCAATCAGCTCCTCCGGCGGCATCGATCTTTTTAGATAGACCCTGAAGCCAACAGGCACAGCCAATTCCTCCTCTCAAGATAGCGCCTTTTCCTCCCAAAGCTCGTACAAGGCTTCAAACGATTCTGGAGGCACTCCGTTCAATTCTGCCCTCAAGCCTGTGGCCGCAGAGCGTTCGAGACGTGATCGTGTTGCATCCGCCATAATGGGAACGATGTTGAGTTCCCGCATCAGCCGAATGGACTCGGAGATCTCGTGAGCGCGACGCTCCGAATGGATGGCATCGGCACTGCTCATCCGAAGGGCTGTCTTTTCGAAGGGAGTATTATCCAAGGTAGAGGCAAGTGAGTCCAGAATCAGTGTCTCCACTCCGCAACGGCGGGCAAACAAAAATGTCTCTACAAAAAGGGCTTCCAGTCCTTTCATAAAAACGCTGCGTACAAGTTTTGTACTGGTTGCCGTCCCGGCCTCTCCTTCGAGCCGCTCCGCCTTGCCGCCGTGCTGGTTTAGAAAATCACACCAAATCTCCGCTCCGTCGCCGCAGACCAGCATGGGAACCTTATGGGCAAAAATTGGAAGAGGCCCCATCATCGCCGCATCGGCGAAACGGACTCCTTTTGCTTGAAAGGAACGTTCAAGCTCCAACTTCGTTCCGGGACCGGCTGTACTGACGTCGACATAACATTGGTTTGGATGGAGGTGGGACAGAGCGTCAAGTCCAGCTTCGCGTGCAAAATTTGCGGGAATGGCAGCCACTATCAGGTCGGAGGACTGCGCTAAAGAAGCGACGGAGTTGCATGCTGTTGCCGAAGCCTCTTCCATGCGTCGGCGTACGGTGTCCCCATAAGTCCCTTTTTGATCCAAGGCAACGTCGTAGGCGAAGAATTTTAGGTTGCCTTCTTGAGCCAAACCGCGAGCCATATAAAAAGCGGCCTCGCCGAATCCTAAAAAGCCCAGTCGCGAAAGGGGCATGGACTCACTCCACGAATGCGGGAAGAAATTCCTTTTCGAGTTCGCGAAAGTTTGGGACGCCCACGATATCCTTGAACTCGGCAAAACTGACGACGAGATCCGTGCGGTTCGCTGCCAGCTTGCCGCCCTTGATTGCCTCAAGGTAATTCATCACCCCGCGCGCAGCGGCAAAGGTGGTCCCGGTCGGTACACTAACGCGAGCGACTCCCATCGATGCCAGATCGTCCAGGGAGAGCAAGGGTGTTTTCCCCCCCTCGACCAAGTCAAAGAGGTTGATGCTGACCAGACACTGAATCTCTTTTGTAGCTCGCGCTATCTCCTCGCGGTCTCGAGGTGCCTCGACGAAGATCATGTCGGCCCCAGCTTCCGCATAGGCGTTGGCCCGCCGAATCGCTTCGTCGATCCCGGCAACTCCGATAGCATCGGTGCGTGCATTGATGATGAAATCTGGATCCAGCGAGTCACGAACCTTTTTGCAAGCCTTGATCTTGAGGACCATCTCCTCCAGAGGAATGATCGTCTTTCCTTCAATGTGCCCGCAGCGTTTGGGGAAGACCTGGTCCTCGATGTTCATGCCTGCGGCACCGATCCGGATGATCTGTTCCGTGACCCTCATGGCGTTGATGGCATTGCCAAATCCGGTATCGGCATCCGCCATAACAGGAATGGCGACGGATTGCACGATATTTTGGGTCAGATGCAGCATTTCCGTATAGCTCAGAAAAGCCATATCTGGCAAGCCAAGCAAGGTTGCCGCCAAACCGAAACCGCTCACTTGGATAACTTCGAACCCTGCTCTCTCAATAAGTATGGCGGAAAGGACATCGTGGCATCCGATTGCGGGGACGGCCCTTCTCTGGTTCAGGAGCATGCGTAAGTGTGTTGTATTTTTCATGAGCCCTCCTTGTTTCCAAAATATGGAAATAAATGTTATAATATGGTTATTATACGCGCGCAATTTTTATTCTGTCAACTTCAGGCTCATGGTTTTATAGGGCAGGGTGAATTGGAGACAAGCAGAGTTCTTGTCTATAAGGGGTTGCTTGCCGATTGGGTAGGCGCCTGGAAAAAAGGTGTCCGAAATGAAAAAAGAAGATGGGACCTCTTCGTTAAGAAAGGCCATACGTGTTTTGAAGTGTTTTTCTGAGGACAAGCAAAGGCTTTCAATGACAGAGATAGCCCAGGGTCTTGGTTTGCCTGCGGGAACGGCTTCACGTATTCTGAACGCGTTGGTCGAAGAAAATTTTCTGGAGCGCAACGAGCGAACAAAGCTTTATCAACTCGGGGTGTATTGTCTACGTATGGGCAAAATAGCTGAGGCATCCGATGCTTTGAGGGTGATGGCCTTGCCTTTTATGGAGAGACTACGTGATCGATTCAACGAGACGGTCAATATGTACATACGAAAAGGGAAATTGCGTGTCTGTTACGCTCAATGCGAGACAACCTCTCCATTGAAAAGGTCGGTTCCTTTGGGCTCGGTCTTTTCCCTGGCGGCAGGGGCGGCAGGGCGCTGTCTGCTTGCTTGGGCTTCCTCGGATTTCATTTTCGAGGTCATCGAAGAACTGCAACCTTTTACAGAAAATACAATAATGGAGCGGAAAAGAATCATGGAGGCTTTGGAGGAAACAAGACGTAACCTCTACTCCGTCAGCTATGCGGAACGGGAGCGTGGAGTGGTGGCAGTTGCAGTCCCCATATTTGGCTCTCCCGGAGTACCTTGCGCCAGTATCAGTATTGCTGGTCCGGATGTTCGTTTTACGCCAGAAACAGTTGCTGATATGATTCATGCTCTGAAGACGGTGTCTTTTGAGCTGTCAAATATTTTGTGCGGCACATGAGGGAATGTGCCAAGGGCTGCGTTAGGATTGTTTTTAAGGCCATTTGATTTGAGACACAAGATTCGAAATATATTGTATTTTGTCAATATCCTGATAACGAAAACAAGGACGACGATCCTGTTCACGGGCGGTGGAGTTTTCCTTGGTGAGATCTTCGGGGACGCAAGAGGGGCTGGGGCTGCGGAACCCGCACAATATGGCAACTGCGGGAGATGGCCTAGGAAGTTCGGAGAGTATTTCCGCAGAGAATGCAGGGATCTTGATATCCCAAGTCAAATGAAGGGGATGGAATTTCAGCGCCTTGTCTGGAACACGCTTTAGACATCCCCTACCCCCAATCTTTCCTAGAGGACTGGCTGCGCTTTCCCGGAACTACGTTTTTCTTCTCGGCAGAAACGCCGTCATGAGAACCATTACCATCACGCCGACTCCCGCGTCGCCCCTAGATGGTGTCGTCAGGAGATGTTAAAAGGTTTAGAATATCCTCCAGCAGAATCATTCAGTCAGGGGGAAGTCACTATGGACCAAGGGCACAGAAGGCACGACATTTCGGACAGGGTCTGGGGGTTGCTGGAACCTCTTCTTCCGGGTCGTAAGGGTTCCTGGGGCGGGA
>NZ_RQYL01000017.1 GCF_003860125.1 Fretibacterium sp. OH1220_COT-178
GACCGGATGACCACCGGCCTGCCCTCCAGCCGTATCTCTCCGCCGTCGGGCCGGTAGATGCCGAACAGACACTTCATCAGCGTCGACTTACCGGCCCCGTTCTCGCCCATCAGGGCGTGCACGGTCCCCGGACGCACCTTCAGAGAGACCTTGTCCAGTGCGACCACCCCGGGGAACACCTTTGTGATGTCCTTCATCTCGAGAACGTATTCGCTCATTGCCCCATCTCCCTTTTCCGGTTCGACGGCAAATTCGAAAAAACCCGCCGGGATTCGTCCGGCGGGCGCGTTCGGTTGAACGAAGAAGTGCGCAAAAGGACCAGCTTATTCCTTTCCCACAACGGCATTCCGCAGAGTCGCTGCCGGCCGCTTGGCCAAAAGCGAGCGACTTGGCGCATGATGTTCGCCCGCCACCTGCTTCGCTTCGGCATAAGCGCTCGACGCGCCATTCAAGACCTGACGGTCTTGAAGAGGCGGCCGCCTGAGTCGATATGCGGCAACTGATAAAACCTCTAAGCTACCGACACAGCGCACCGCGTTTGGCGGTCGTCTGCTTATGGGCCTCGCTTCGGCATAAGCGCTCGACGCGCCATTCAAGAAGCGACCGACACAGCATCTGCGGGCTTTCAAGCCCGCAGAGAGCTGGTCGTCTGCTTACATAAACTCCTTATAATTCTCGGCCGTCACCTTGACGTAGGGGATCCAGACGTACTTGCCGTCGGTGACCTCGTAGCCGATGGCCTCCTTGTCGATGGCCTTGCCCTGAGCGGCGGCAAAGGCGATCCGCACGGCCGCCCAGCCCTGGTTCTTCGCATCGTTCAGGACCGTGCCCAGCATGGTCCCCTTGCTCATGGCCTCGAGCGCCGGGGCCGTGGCGTCCACCCCCACGACGGGGATGTACTTCTTGGGGTCGCCCATGTTGTACCCCTCGGCCTTCAGGGCCTCGATGGCGCCCAGGGCCATGTCGTCGTTGTTGCCCAGGACCGCCTCGATCTTGTCCAGCCCCACCGCCGCGATGAAGCCCTTCATCTTGTCGGTGCCCTGGACCTTGTCCCAGTTGGCCGTATCGCTGCCCAGCTCCTCGACGTCGAAACCGCCGTCCTTCATGGCCTTGATGGAGTACTCCGTGCGCAGCGTGGCGTCCTGGTGCCCCTGCTCGCCGCGCAGCATGATGTACTGGATCTTGCCGTCCTTGTTCTTGTCCGCATCCGGATTCTTCTTGAAGTAGTCCACAATCAGCTCGCCCGACTGCGTGCCGGACTCCTCCGCCCGCGCACCGACGTACCAGATCTTGTCGTAGGCCTTCATGACCTCCGCGTCCGGCTCGCGGTTGATGAAGACGATCGGCAGCCCCTCGGCCCTGGCCTTCTCCATCAGGGGGCCGGCGGCCGTCCGGTCCACCGGGTTGACGACCAGAGCGGTGACGCCCTTGGTGACGTAGGTGTCCACCTGGTCGTTCTGGACCGGCTGCTTGTTCTGGGAATCCACGATCTCCAGCTCGCCCCCCAGCTTCTCCATCTCCGCCTTCATGTTGTTGCGCACCCCCGTCATGAAGGTGTCGTCGAACTTGTAGATGCAGGCGCCGACCAGAACATCGGAGGCGAAAACAGCCCCCGCGACGCAGAGGATGGACAGGACCGCAACCGAAAACAACAACCCTTTCCTCATGAAATACCCCTCCCTATTCGTTTTTGTCTCGACCCGTAACAACACCCACAAAATTTCCGCCGAAAAACTTCAGCCCGACCGTCCAAACGAGAAAAACGGAATTCGCCGGAACGCTTTATCCCTACCCTCGGCCGGCGACGCCCGCAGACGCGCCAGCCCCCTCCGGAGGCCTAGGCGCCCGATCAATTGCTGCGCGGCCGCGGGATGGGATTGAGGATCACGTCGCCCATCTCCATGGAAGGGCCGGGCTCCCGGTCGGCGCTGACACCGAACTCCTCCGGCAGGCCCACGGGCGATGCCTTGAAGGTCTCGCGCTCCTCCGCCTGCGCCCGGGGGATCCTGAGCTCGGGCGCACTGGCACGACCCCAGCGTTTGAGGGCCGTACTCCGGGCCGAATCCGAAAGGAGCAGAGGGCTCCACCAGAACCGATCCGTGCTCGGCGTGCCGAAGAAGAGCGCGCTCTTGTCCTCGTCCCACCCCTCCGCGATCCTCACACCGAAGGGCCGGGCCCCTTTCCCGGAGGGATCCGGACGCACCGCCGCGAGCCAAGCCAGGGAACCGCCCATCCAGGGAATGCCGCCGGCCCCGTCGTGGACTCCGAGCTCCGAGGCGTTGGCCCTCAGATACTTGCGTGCCGTCGAGTAGGCGGGTACGGGAATGCCCACCCACCAGCTTCCCGAGGACTCGGCGATCCGGACGGAGTCCGGCCAGCCCTCGGGAAGGCTGTCCGCCCGGAGGTAACGCTCCAGGTGGACCGGCTCGGGGAGCCCTTCCGACACGGACCGATGCAGGTTGATCGCCGTCGCGAGCGCGTAGAGCGTTCCCAGCACCCGGTGCACCTCAGGATCGGGCTCGACGCGAACGGCGTGAGCCGGCGCGGCGAGGGAACACAGAAGCAACGCCGCCAATATGCACAAAGCCACAGAGCAGGAGTGTCGCATGGCCGAAGTTCCCCTTTCACAAAACTCGGACGGCCCGGCCGGGTTGCCGGGAAACGGCGCGGAAGACCGCATACGCTTCTTCCGCTCCTCGGCATTCGCCGCAAATCCGTACCGTATTGTTATTTTATCAGTCTTTACATTTTTCCACAAAAAAACCGCGGAACCTGGGGGTTCCGCGGTCCTCGACGGCAGGGAGTCAAAAAACCGTCATCCTTTTCCTTGCCCGCAGAGCACCAGGGTCAGATCGTTGACGTTCGTCCCGGTCGGCCCCGTGACGACCAGTCCGCCCACGGCCTCCAGTGCCGTGTAGGAGTCGTTGTCCGCCAAGGCCCTCTCGATGTCGAACCCCCGCCCCCTCAGCAGTTCGGCCGTGTTCCCGTCCACGATCCCGCCCGCCGCTTCGGTGGGCCCGTCCGTCCCATCGGAGCCGACGGACGCGACGACCGTCCCGGCCAGCCCCGCGATGCCGCGCGCGGCCGAAAGGGCCAGTTCCTGATTGCGCCCGCCCTTGCCCTTTCCGGTCAGACGAACCACCGTCTCCCCGCCCAGAATCAGGGCGCAGGGCGCTGCCGCGGGACGACCCGTCCCATGCACCTCCCGGGCCAGCGAGGCCAGGAACGCTCCGGCCTCCCGGGCCTCGCAGTTCAGGGTCGTGGTGAGGACAAGGGGCGCGTAGCCCCGCTCCTCCGCGGATCTCTCCGCAGCCGCACAGAGGGCGCTCACGCTGCCCGTGACCACGGCCGTGACGTTGTCCAGACGCTTGGGCGTCTCCTGCTCCAGAAGCCCGATCAGACGGGGACGCAGCGAGAGGCCGTACTTGCGCACGATCGCCAGGGTCTCCTCCGCCGTGGAGGCATCCGGCCAGGCGGGCCCGGAGGCGATGCTGTCCAGCCGGTCGCCCAGGACGTCGGAGAGCACCACCGCATGGACGTGTGCGGGGGCGGCCAGATGTGCGAACCGGCCGGCCTTCACGGAGGAGAGACGTTTGCGGACCCGGTTGATCTCCACGATGTCGGCCCCGCAGGCAAGCAGCTGCTCCGTCACGTCGACGAGATCGTCGAGCGACACCCCGTCCAGCGGACGTTCGAAGAGCGCGGACCCGCCGCCCGAGACGAGAAACAGCACGGTATCGTCGGGCCCGAGCTCCCGCACGTGGGCGAGGAGGGCCTCCGTGCCCCTCAGGGTGTTCTCGTCCGGAAGAGGATGCCCGGCCTCGAAGATATCGAGCCCGGCGATGGGCCCCATCGAGTGCCCGTACTTGGTGACGACCGCGCCGCCGGCGAGCTCCGGCCCCAAAAAATCGGCGGCGGCCCTTGCCATCCGCCACGCCGCCTTGCCGATGGCCGCGACGACGATACGGCCCCGGCCCCGTCGCGTCGAGAATTCCCGAGACGCCAGGGCCTCCCTCACGGCGTTCTCGGGCAGCACCCTCCCGATGGCCTCCCGGACGATGTGCATCGCATCCCGACGCAGGGAATCCACGTTTTGCCGTCCTATCTCGTCCCCCTCCTCTCGAAGGCCCCGAGCACACGGGCCATGACCTCCTCCGAGCCGAAGCTCCCCGCCTTGGCCGGGCCAGACCCCGGGTCTATTGGTGCTCGCCCTTCAGGTAGCGATGAAAAGCCTCGTTGCACCACACCCGGTTTGTATGTAAGCAACCCCAAATTATTCTACAGTTTAACAGTAATGTTTTCGACAACCTTATCCTCCGCTACCAGAGTTGGAATGGCCAACATTGTTGCATGAACTGACACAACCGGCACATCTCCTGCATGTAAAATATTCTCGCTAGATTATAAATTCAAGACCATTTTTGTGACCCCAAGCGGCCGCACCCTTTACCGAGTTAATGTGTAAGTTTAAAATGGGTTCCTCGCCTCAATTTTGGTGTCCGTCGAGAAGTTCCTGCACTTCTGCAACTGTACAGCAATTTGCGTGTGCCAGAGTATTGCGACAGCAACGTAAGAAATCGATGCGTTTTCTAAGGCTTTCATCCGGGAGATACAGCATATACATTCGATCTGCTTTTCTTTGGTGAAGCATATAATGCAGCCCACCGAGGTCAAGATCCTCCGGGGTTTCGACTTCTTTCTCGTATTGCTTCATAGGGCACCCCCCGGAGGATAATTCCTTTAAAGCAACATCGATTTCATCGCGTAGCTGCTGGATAACCCCCATGCGTTCAATCTCAATAAGCGGGAAAAGTACCTGCACTTGTGCCGTCCATAGCCTTTTCTTCAGTTCGGCGACATTTCCCTGCCGTGAGCAGGCAAGAATATGAGTGCTCGCAACGTTACTACCTCTGCGCTCAAACTCTGGCATATCCGCGACACACCGTACCCTCTCCAACGGTTCTTCGTGTTTGAAATCCGTGGTGCCGATCAACCTTTCAGAAACTTCGGCATCCATTCCGCACAGGAGGGCGGCAACATTTGCAATATACTTTTTCCAGTTGTCGCCATAAGGAAATCGTCCGTCCGGATCATCCAGGACAAAACTGTTAAAAAGCTGCAAATCGTAGCCGCCAACGTAATCGCTGAATTTAATACTTTTCAATTGTTTTCTGTTGGGAACAAAAACGTTATCCTTTACCTCCAGCACAAAAAGACCATCTTCAACGGAATGTACTGTATATTTGCTACAGAACTCTATCCACTTTGAAGCACGGTTACCATCAAGCCCCTTAACCCACACGACACAATTTTGAAGGGCCCTATTCTGGACAAGGTAATCCTGGATTGTGACTCCGGCACTCTCACGATACCCGTTTCGTACGGTAGGGTCACGAACAATATTCTCCAGAAGGTACCTGCCGGGTTCCCTATCTCTGGAACATTCTTCGTCATCGTCCAGAAACTGAATGAGTGTATTTGTTGAATTGGCGTGTTGTTTAAATTCCGATTCAGAAATTTGACGCATGGAGTGGCGCCACGGCAAATCTTCCGGAACCGTCAGCACGACCGTGTTTTTATCAAGCAATGCATCTACTGTCTTCAATATGACCGTATGGGGTCCCGTAATACTGTTCCACCAGAAATTTGCCCACTGATCACTTGTCATCATGAGAGACCTCTGCTTTGTTGTTGTCACGAATGTCCTTCTCAATGCTTTCTATGCTGGCTCCTACATAATCGATGAAAGCATGACGCCGCATACGATACGCGACAGACGGGTTGGAATCTTGCCTGGGTTTACTTAAAATCCCCATATCAACCATTTCGTCCAGAAGTACTGTCTGCTCTGAAGAACTTTTTTCCTTCAGGCAATGGATATCATAGGAAGTCACGACCTGTTTGATGTCATCAACCGTAAACCCAAGGCGGCGTTCGCCAGCATAATAGTAATGCAATAAAACGATGCAACGGGCAAGCATGGAATAATGTTCGTCGAGGTCAAGTGACCACTGAAACTTATCACGGATGCTCCTGTTTAAATCCGCAGAGTTCATAATGGAGCCAAGTTGAGCCTCCTTGAGAGGGAATGGCGGGTTGTTGTTGACGTTATAATATTTTTCGTAGTCATCCATGAATGTCTGTACAAGGGTATAGCCGAAGAACTGGAGAATTCCTGGATAGTAATTTGTGTTTGTAAGGATGGTTTCCAGGTGCGGATTTTCAATCTGGAACCCGAGATAGCGCAGCGGCCTTGACAGCAGTTGTATGGCATCGATTGGAGAAAGCGGCTTGATGCAAAGCGAACTCCCTAACTGCCCAAATATACCATTGAGCGCCGTGGCATTTTTAGCGCGACAAACATTATGGAGCCCGGCCAGCACGAATTTGAAGTTATTTTTTGTAACACGTTTTAATTCAATCAATGGCTGCAGAGGGGCATATTTAACCTTACTGATGGCCTCCAGAAAGTTGTCAGCCTCATCTATAAGGAGCAGCATTGATGCAATCTTGTGTTTACGGAACATCGCGCCAATCTGGTCGCATAACCCCTTCAATGTATTGCACGAGGTGAAAGACAACCCCGTTTTTCCCGTAATGTCGCCACAGAGTTTTTCCACAAGCGGTCCTTCCTGCTTGTAATCCTTGATATCGCTGAACACCGCATAAGCCTGATTTTCAGGGGCATGGAAACGGCTTTCAGCACGCTGGAGCAGGGCTGTCTTGCCAAGCTGGCGACCGCCATAAACCACGCAAGCCCCTGTTGGCTGCAGGATTGAGGCAAGTTCACTGCGGCGTCCAAAGAACATCTCCTCTGCCACTGCCCCACCGTCACGCAAAAACGGCTGGTATGTTGTGTATGGCAACGTACACTTAAGCATGGAAGGAAGGCGTTCGGCAGACTGGTGCATAGCAAGATACAGTACAAGCACCCGGTCAATCAACAAAAACGGGCGCTGCCACGATGTCTGTGTATGGAACGTCTCAGCCACCTGTCTGCGCTCCGCCTTATCGAGGAAATGGTCGATAAGGACGATAACAGGCCCACTGGGGTTCTTCATAGAAGCTAGAATCTCTATGATCTCCCTGGCAGGATGCTTCCCGTACAATACGAGAACAGAAAGCGGCGACTTCATCTGTGTTCCGAAAGCAGCAATAGGATGGTTATAATCCGTCCGATTTGCGTCTACCTTTGTTACAAGAAGGCTATATTGCTCTTCCTTCGTACCTGATATTTTTTTGATTCCATTCACTGTAAAACCTAGAGATGAAAAGAATGCCCTGAGCTGACTGTCCGTACCCGCAATATCCTTGCTTACAGGCCAGTTCTCAAGAAAGGTCTGACTGTCATCCCTCAACCTGCTGGTCCAATCGCCGGATGTTGTTTTCGCCTTCATGGCCTGAATAACATAGTCTACTCCAAATTTTTTCAGCGGTTTCCCCGTGTTGCGACGACATGTGTTATAAATAGGCTCGAAGCTTTCATCGGAAAGGAATTCAGACAATCCCTCGCCGCTATCCTGCGTTGCCGTCAATTCATCCTCCGAAAACTGCGTCTCACCGTTATCAAAGCGATTGATATACTCCTCAGCAACAGTAAAGTTTTTGTCCTGCTCCAGCAGCCTTTCAGCCTCTTCCAGAAGCAATGATGTTCCATCTGCATGCAATCTGGCCCTGCGTTCCGACAGATCTTTACGCAGCTCGGACTGCCGTTGCGCAGTAAAATCCTCAATTTGCTGTCCCAGGGCATGCAGAAACTGCCCCCAGCAGCCAAAATCTCTGGGCTCGTCCACATCCTGCTCAGGGGTTGGGAAGAAGTTCTCTCTGTACATTTCCAGGATGTCAAACAGGTTTTCCTTGGAGTCCTCATCAATGCGATAAAAGGTGTAATCCAGTTCAAGGCGATCCTTGAATTCTTTTGTCCTGATTTCCGCCGTTTTTCGGGCACTGATTATGTCCTGTCTGGAGACAGTATGTCCCGGACCGCTCAGATAGTTTTCAATCATCAACAGTTGATGCAGATTATCCTGCATGGAAGAGCCCCGTCTGAACACCTCATCCCTTGCTTCTTTCAGGCTGAGGACCGGCGCGGTGATATGGCGCAACACATTGCGCCAAGGTTCATAGTATTTAACATCGCACAACGACTCGTCCATGACGGGAATACCATCATCGTCCAGAGAAATGATCCCTGTGGACAATAAATCCGCAAAGGGCAAGGTCTCCTCACGATCACCCTGCAGGCGCCGCCGCATAAGATCAAGCATACGGAGCAGAATACACGGTTCGTCTGATCTATACATTGGCGTGAGGTCAGCAGTTAGCTCATTGAGGACACTCAGAATCTCCGTCCTCAGGTTGTAGATTCTGCCGGTATTGTAATGACGGTTCTCTACATCTTCGATTTCGCACCATGTTTTCATAAGTCTCAGACGCCTGTAAAAGGCGTTCAAGATTTGCTGCTTTGCAACGTATTGTAAAGATGTAAGCCTGATCATATTGTTTCCCAGTCTGGTCCTGGCCCATTCCTGATCAAGTTTTTGATCAATTTTTTGTTCTGACAGCTCAAGCGAAGAATCCTCACCCTCATCGCAATACTCAGCAAGGACACTTTTAACAAGCTCTTTTTCGCTTCTGCGGTTTTCGTGTATGATCTCTAAGCAGGTATAAAGATCGCTGCTGTGGCCAAAACAGGCGCTGCACATTTCGGGCAGGCCATTGATTTTAATTCCAACAGCCGTTTTTCTGTGATGCATCAGTGTCTCTGCCTCGGATTGCAGCCTCTCCACAAATGCAGTGCTCTCTGCCTTGTCCCCCAAAAGGCTTAGTACAGTATCTGTAAAACCATCCGCAACTGTATCTTTGACATTACAAAGTGTGTTGAAAAGAGACTTAAGCGCTGGGTAGGACGGGAAAACAGAGTCATAATCTGACAGCAATTGATCCGCCTGGGACCATAACGTGTAATCACGCGTCTGATTGGGGAACAAAAGTCCATACAGATAAGCAGAAAGCATCATACTTTCTGTCTTATTCATGGGGGTGGGGAATGCGTTAAGCAAGTTTATCCCCGTATAATCGACATTGTCCAACGGCAGATTTGTCGCCAGCAAAAGCTGCTGGTAAAGTTTTTTGCTCTTGGGGTAGTTTTTCTCAAACGAAGCCGCCTTGGCGAGAAGGATTGCCCTGGTTATTCCACGATAGTTGACCTCGGATTCAGGTTCATTCCCCGCGCTTTTTAGCAGTGCGAAGATTAACTCCTCCATAAGATCATCGTCAGGAAGAACTTGGGCATCCAGGATAATCTGTGATGCCTTTACTACATCACCATTTCCCAGGGCATCATAGATCGTCTCAAGAGTTGTTGCCTCCCCTTCTGGGGCCTCCTGCCTTTTTTCCGGACTTTCCAGAGCAGCAGGTTCTCCGGTCGAACTAACGTCGGTAGCAGGTTCTTCTGCCTTTTTTGTTTGTCCAGGCATTTTGTTGACAGCGTCAGTAATGTTATCGGGTTCAACCGCATTTGCGACATCAGAAACTGTATCACAGCATCGGGTCAATTTACCATGATTGAAGATGAAGCATTCACGGTTTTTGTAGAAGCTGTCGTTTACTTCCTCCAGAGTATCCGCTATGATCAGGATATTCTCCGCACTGTCTTTAGCATCGCAGACAGACTCAATTATCTGACAGCTGAAGTTTTCCCCTTCCCAGGGGACAACGACGGAGAAATGATTCTCTTTCCATGATATTGAAGCAGTAATCTTGTTGTATTCCTCCCTGGACAGCTGTTCCTTCATCCCATGCAAGTAATTTAACAGCAAATTGTTCTGGCTGACAGCAGAATTTAAGGTATTCTTTTCGATGGTATCACCGCCATGCAGTGGATGATGGCCTAAAGGCAGTGCCCAAAAACTCCTCCCAGACTTACTCAACTTAAGGTTGACGATTGTACTTTTTGCCAGACATCTATGTCCATAGTGTGTCAGACAATAAACGTCCCGCTCCGGTTGCTGAGCATCCGTTTCATAAGCAACAAGGCAGTTCTTTGCGATTAACTCGTCCAATGTGTTTTTGATCGAAATTTTAATTTTAGTCGCGCTAATATCAGGCTTATCTGCTGGATCATCCAGAAAGTCGAGTGCAATTCCAACTTCATAAATCTGATCGACGGTTAATGCACCAAGGTGTGTAAAAAACGGTAGGATAAAGTGAGCCTTATGGTATATTCGCGCTACATTAGAAACATCACCTGTAAAGGATTTCGCGCTGAGGGTCAGTCCATCTTTTACTTTTGTTTTGGCGTGAAACAGTTCCTTCGAAGAGTTCTCATCCGTAATTGCGATTTCAGGTTCTTTTTCCAGAGTCTTAGGATGAAGCCTGCCTTCGTTTGGAGTGGAGTTTCTACCCACATTTTCGTTTATAGTCTGAGAACTGACCGGTTCTGCTGACGTTCCATCAGGAATATAATATTGCCCCATGGCAAGGCCAATTTGCACAACTTGAGGGTAAATGCTCCCGGCCTTCTCAAGAAGCCTAAATTTTTCTTCGGACTGAAGGTTTTTCTCATCAAGGATTTTAAGGAAAATCCTGTGGCCATCTGACGTTTCAACAACTTCTGGGGAAATGGCAGAATAATTGTTTTTGAGCTGTTGAAGCATTTGGGAGGCTTTTTCCTGATAGGGAGCAAGTGCTTGTGAACACTCAGCCATCAATGATCTGACATCAACGAAGCGTTGAAGAACGGTTTCTATCTCCCGCAGCTGTGCTTTGATCTGCTGAAGTTTGCTTGCATCGACGGCCTGTACGCACTCACTGATGGAGCACCCCTCAGTTGGAAGTTCCCCATCAGCGACCATAGATTGTGTCAATGAATAGACGGCGTCATATTGCTCTTGCAGCCTCTCCATTGCTGCATCAAATTCCGAGATGCTCTTCTGATCAGGGACACGTCCATCCTCCAGCAGGTTGAGTATATTGGATAACTGTTCCTTCACTCCATCTGCCATTCTATAAAACTCAGCTACAACATGGCCAAATTCTGCAGATTGCATCACCATTCCCACCTTTCCTGAATATCACGCCGCATTCTATGTAAGAAAGTCAAGGGTTATTTACAAATTCTGTCAATAGCCAGAGAAAAAGTCACCTTTGGTTCCCCCAGTTCCGAGATAGGGAGAGAGTTTTTCCTGAAAGAGCGCTTCCAGGGGTGGTCGGGGGCAGGTTTGTGAGCGTTCACAAGCCTCGCCCCTTTGTCCTTCGCGGTTTTGTTCGAGGCGGCGGGCTTCGGCCTTTCGACCTCCTTCATCTCGATGCGCCGGCCCTTGCAAACGGCCCATATCCTTCCCGAGAGAGTCTCCCTGACCTCCACGGAAGCGTGGGCCATAGAGCCCTTCTCAGGGGTACTGGGGGCATAGGTTCGTCCCCTGTAGGAAAAGCTTCCGCCCCCATCTGTTTTACGCGTTTGGCGTCGAGCGAAGAGGAAATCGGCATCGACCCTCTCCACAGGCTTCACGTAGGCGGTCTCCTGTTCTGCGGGCAGAACGGCAAACTTCCTGTTGTGTTTTGCGATGAGCTTGGGCAGGACCTTGTTGGCTTCATCTATGTCTTTGATGCCAAGGAGTCTCAGTTCCCCGGTCAGCCTGTCCTGCAAGGTGTTCCACAGGCGCTCGATGCGCCCCTTTGCCTCCGGGGTGAGTGCAAAGATCTGATCTATGCCAAGGTCCTTCAACCCCTGTGCGAAGTTGCTCAAGGAGCGTTCTTCGCCCTCTTCTTCGGAGGATTTCTGAGGGGAACGGAAGATCGTGTGCCTGTCGCTGTAAATCTCCATGGGCAGACCATACCGTTCCCGTCCGATGCTCAGAGCGGCGACATATCCTGCGGTGCTCTCGTTCTTGGTGAACCAGGCGCCAACGACCCGTCCTGTGGCGTCATCGATGTAGGCGTGGAGGGCAGCATAGCCCTTCCCCTTGCCGAACCACTCGAACCTGGAAGCGTCGGTCTGCCAGAGCATGCCTGCAGCCTGTTTTCGTGGCCGAGGTCGATGAAGTTTTGCTTTGCGCCTGACGCTTTTCTTGCTTGTGAATCCCTCGGCGCTCAGAATGCGCACGACGCTCGAACGGCTTAAGTCTATCCCTTCGACCTCCTTCAGGCTGTCGGTGAAATGGGAGAAATTGAAGTCATGATACTTTTCCCGGTATAGACCGAGCACTTTGAGTCGGATGTGCTCTCCAATCCTGTGCAGGGGATGTCTGCCTCTGTTCCCGTGAATGATGCCCGCTTCCCCCTGGTCCAGGTACTTTTTCCTAAGTCTGATGATCTGCCTCCGACAGAGCTTTAAGGCCTCCGCCGCCTCCTGGTTGGTCATCATCCCGTTGACCACCATCTCCAAGACCTTGATGCGCTTGATATCTTTTTGTGACAAAGTCACTCTCTCCTGCTCCATGCCGATATTATCCAAAAGACCTACCGCGGCAGAGGGGGGGCCTTTTCACTGAACACTTATAGGTTGACATCATTGAACAACGACGGGACAATGCCTGATTCAGGCCGCGTATCACAAAGCTCTTATCCAAGCTCTCACTGACCTCGTAATCCACTATACAGCGACTGTACCATACGGGCAAACGTACTCCGCATGAAGCCTCTTACTCAAGTTGGGCTTGGGATAAAGCGCAGCAATACTCATCATTCGCAGCAGGCGACGGACTCGTTTGCCATTAAGCCTCGGCACACCGCTGTTCCGGGGGTACTCCGTCAGCTTGCGATACCAAGACCTATTGGTGCTCGCCCTTCAGGTAGCGATGAAAAGCCTCGTTGCACCACAGGGGCCGCACCGCAATCTCCAGGGAGGGGTCGAGCGCCAAAAAGGCCTTGCGGAAGCGCCGTTCCTCCTCTTTGAGGACGAAGGCATGAATGCGATAGCCGCCCCCCGCCTGGGAGCGCACGACGTTCTCCACCACCTCGCGGTAGCCGTCGCCCATGGGCGTGCGCGACGTGTAGAGCGGCTGCCACCAGGCGCCGTGGAGCAGCCCCTTGCCGTCGGGGTTCGCATCGCTCTTCTTGGCGTAGGTCCGGACGAGGGCGTCGAACGCGTCCTTCTCCTTAACGGACCGGAACTCCAGCTTCAGGTCGTAC
This sequence comes from Fretibacterium sp. OH1220_COT-178, assembly GCF_003860125.1. Lineage (NCBI taxonomy): Bacteria > Thermotogati > Synergistota > Synergistia > Synergistales > Aminobacteriaceae > Fretibacterium > Fretibacterium sp. OH1220_COT-178. Next base: position 13,135 of record NZ_RQYL01000017.1, read on the forward strand.
TCCAGGGCGCTGGCGAGGTAGAGGTCCTCCCGCACCTTGTCGACCCTGTAGTAGCGCGAGGGCTCCGGCACGGGGCCCCACTCCAGAAGGTAGCGATAGGACGACGTCTTGGGCTCCAGCGCCACCTTCGCGACAAGGCCCTTTCCGTTCAGGAGGGCGATGAGCTGTTTGGCGTGCCGGATGTCGCTGTGCCCGTACTGCAGGGTGTAGGGGGAGGCGAAACGGACGTCGTAGACATCCGATTTGATGTTGTAGCCGGTCGAGGCCCCCTCGGCGATGGCCCGCACCCCCAGGGTGAAGAGCCCCCCTCCGTCGAAGAGCCGGAAGGAGTCCCAGGCCGACTGGATCCGGCCGTAGATGTCGGGGTCGTCCGACCGGCCCAGGGCACGGGCCCCTCCGTCCGCAAGCTCGATCACGCGATAGAGCAGACGCGCCGCCTCGCGGGAGCTGACGGCCGTCCCGGACGTCCAGGCCTTCTCGTCCCCGACCCAACCGAGGTTTTTCGCCACGACGAGATTTCGGGCGTCCGGCTCCTCCAGCCGGCCCGAAAGCCGTTTGACCTCCTGGGGGGTGACCGTATGGACGAGTTCCGCCACACCGCCCGCCTTCAGGGCGAGGTCCAACAGGGTCAGGTTCCGCGTCGGGCGCTTCGCCCCCTCGGCCCCAAGGTCCTTGGCCATCCGGGCCAGATGCTCCTCGACCGACGCAAGGCCAAGGGCCTCCGCTTTCAGATCGGTGTATTCCGACAGGTAGGCCCTCTCGGGGCCCCAGTCGCCCTTCGCGGCAGCGGTCCCCGACCCCACGAACGACACCGCCAGCACAAGCAGGGCCAGTCTCAAGACTTCCAGTCGCCTTCCGAATCCACTCCTCATTCTGGAACATCCTCCTTTTGATTTACGAGTCCCGAGCCTTAAGGGCTTCACACCCCAACAGCTTCGTGTTTCAATCATGATTATAAAACGTCGGGCGTTTCCTGCAACGGATCATGGAGGTTGGGAAAACGTTCGGGACACCCAAGAGGTTCGGCCAGGGGCCCTGCCCCGGAAGAGGAGGCACGCCGTTCATGAAGGCACTTTCTGTGAAACAGCCCTTTGCGGAGTTCATCGCGACGGGCGAGAAGATTCTGGAGTTGTGGACATGGAAGACCGACTATCGCGGTCCACTTTTGATCTGTGCGAGTTCACAGGGTAATTTGTCGTTGGGACGCGGCGCGACCAAAGAGGAGCGCGAGGAGTTCGAACGCGAGTTTCCCAACGGCGTGGCCGTATGCGTGGTGGACCTGACCGAAATTGAACCGTACCCCTCCAGAACGGAGGCTCCGGAGGAGGCGCTCAAATTCGCGGAATGCGTCGGGGAGAGACAATTCTGCGCAATTCTGGGAGAGGACTTCGATCTGGCCTCGTTTGAGTACGAGGGGTATGCGTGGCTCCTGACCAACCCGCGGCGCGTGCCGAAACCCTTCCCCGTGAAGGGAAAACTGCACCTCTTCAACGTGGAGTACGAGGAATAGACGCGCTGGGCCCCCAACCGGGAAGGGCTCCATGCCCGCTAAAAGCCCACGGCCCAGGGAAGCATATCTCCCCCCCTACAGCACGACCCCCCGGCTCAGCCACGCCCCCAGCGCCGACAGGGTCACGAAGGCGACGAAGAACCACTCGCCCCGGCTCATCTCCCCGCGGCGTGGGGACATCTCGAAGAGCCGAAGGCCGAACTTTTTTCTCCAGGGGACGAACAGCGGCACCTTGCCGCAGCAGGCATCGCCCAGCACATGCAGGAGGCAGCCCAGGAACCAGAAGGCGGCGCAGCCCCAGACCGCCTCCGCTCTCGCGCCGACGAGCCCGGAAAGGGTGGGCACCCTCCCCCCGGCCCCCACGAAAAAACAGAACAGAAAGCCCGCCAGCCAGGGGACGAACCAGTGCGAGCTCCTGCGGTGGTGCCGGTTGCGCCCGCTCCCCCAGATCAGGTACTCGACCGTATCCGGAAAGGCCCCGCCCAGCAGGCCGAAGAGGGCGGCGGGCACCGAACGCGTCAGGGCCCCCAGGACCATGAAGTTCAGAACGCGGTGGCCGGGGCCCGTCATCACATGGCGACCTTCTGCTTGCCGCGCTTCGCCGGCTTTTCGAGCTCCCGAACCTCCAGATAGGGGTACTCCTCCCCGCTCTCGAGCTTGCGGTTCCGCAGCACTCCGGTCACGCGCACCCAGGTGTCCTCGGGCGGAATCTCGTTCCAGATGCAGGCGAAGCCGATGGGCACGTCGTCCGGCCCGCAGCAGGTGGCGATGCGCACGACGGCGAACTTCTCGGGCCCCTCGCCGAAGTCCTCCTCCGAGATGGGCAGGACGAATCCCTCGTACCGGAGCGTCTTGCCCTCGTAGTCGCTCATGTTCATGAAGATGTCCGTGATCATCCCCACGAAGAAGTTTTCGCGGATCACGTAATCCGGCTTGCCGTCCGCAGCTGCGGACGCGGTTGCGGCGACGAAGAAAAGGGACAGGGACCAAAGCGCGGCGCACATCCGCTTCATGGTTGCAGTCGACACCCCCTTTCCGGGACCTAGGCCGTGCGTCCCATCAGGCGCGAAACGAGCACGGCCCCCATCAACGCCGCCACGTTGACGAACACGATGCTGGCACCTGTGGGCAGGTTCCAGATGAAGGACAGCGTCAGGCCGGCGGCGAAGCAGACCAGAGAGATGCAGGCGGACAGGACGACGAGCGCCCGGAAGCTGCTGACCAGCCGGCGCGCCGTCACCGCGGGCAGGATGATCAGGCTCGAGATCAGCAGCGTGCCCATCATCCTCATGCCCAGCACCACCGTAAGAGCCGTGAGGAACGAGATCAGAAACTGGTAGAGCGTGACGTTGATCCCCAGCGAGCGCGCGTAGTCCTCGTTGTACGTGATCAGGAAGAGCCGGTTGTAGAAGAGGACGAACAGGCCCGTGACGAACAGGGAGAGGGCGACGGAGAGCATCACGTCCTCGTTCGTCATCGCCAGGATGCTGCCGAACATGTAGCCGCAGACGTCCAGGTTCATCCCGCGCGTCAACGCGGTGACGAGGACCCCGAAGGCCAGGGCCGCCGAGGCCGCGATGCCGATGGCCACGTCGCCGCCGACCTTCTTGCGCTGGCTCACGAACATGATGACGAACGAGGCCGCGATGACCAGCGGCGTCGAGACGTAGAGCGGCGGCAGATTGAAGGCCAGGGCCACGGAGAGCGCCGCGAATCCCACCTCGGAAAGCCCGTGCCCGATCAGGGAGTAGCGTTTCAGCACGAGGATCACGCCCAGGATGGAGGCGCAGAGCGACACCATCACGCCGACGATCAGAGCCCGCGTGACGAACGGATAGGAAAGGATCTCCAGGACCTCCTGAAACGTCATGCCGGCACCTCCGCAAACGTCCGTCCGGAGGGCCCGGCCCCAAGGAGGGGGTCCCTCCACTCGCCGCTCCGCCACGCCTCCGGAGAGCCCACGAAGAGCAGGCGGCGGGCCATCACCGCCACCCGCGTCGCGCGCTCCCCCACCTCGTCGAGGTCGTGGGAGACCATCACGATCGTGGTCCTCCGCTCCCGGTGAAGCCGGGCGAGGAGGTCGTAGAAGCTGCGCTTGCTGTCGGTGTCCAGACCGGAGCAGGGCTCGTCCAGGAACAGCAGCTCGGGCTGCCGGCACATCGCCCGCGCCAGAAGGACGCGCTGCATCTGACCGCCCGACAGCTTGCCGATGCGCCGATCCGCCAGATCCGCGATCTCGAAGGCCGACAGGGCCGCCGCCGCGGCCGTCTTGTCGGCGTGGGTGTAGAAGGGCGCGCGCCGGCCCCGGCGTTGAGTTCCGGTCATCACGATCTCACGCACCGTCGCGGGGAAATCGCGGTCCGCCCTCTCGATCTGGGGCACATAGGCCGTGCCCTCCAACCCGGACCTCAGCTCGATACGGCCTCCCGCCAGAGGCGTCAGGCCCAGGATGCCGCGAATCAGGGTGCTCTTCCCCGAGCCGTTGGCCCCGACGAGGCACAGGAAGTCCCCCTCGGAGACGTCGAGGGAGACCCTCTCCACCGCGAGGAGGGAACCGTACGCGATGGAGACGTCCGAGAGCGCCAAAAGTGTCCTGTTTTCCGGGCAACTCACATCGGCACCTCGCCTCAACGGGTCAGGGCCTTCTCGACGTTGTCCCGATTGGCCCTCATGATGTCCAGGAAGGTCACGCCCTTCTCGAACTCCTCCCGGGTCAGGTTGTGGGCCGTACTGAACAGCAGCAGCTCGGCCCCCGCCTGCTCGGCGATCGACTGCGCGACCTTGGGGATCACGAACTCCTCGTGGAAGAGGCTCCGGATCTCCTTCTTCTTCATGTACCGGATCACCTGGGCGATGCGCTGCACCCCCGGCTCGCCCTCCGAGGAGCACGTGTCGTAGGCCGTCACGTAGTTCAGCCCGTAGTGCTTGAGGAAATAGAGGTAGGCGAAACGCCCGCCGAACACCAGGGTCCGATGCCTGCCCTTCTTCACGATGGCGGCGAACTCCCCGTCCAGCTCGGCCAGCCGGGCCTTGTACGCCTCGGCGTTCTTCGTGTAGACTTCCGCGTGCTTCGGGTCGGCCTCGATCAGGCCGGCCAGGATCGTGTCCACCATCGTCTGGGCATGGCAGAGATCCAGCCAGATGTGGGGATCGTACTCGTGATGATGGTGATGCGCCTCCTCCGCGTGCTCGTCCCGGCTCCGGACCGCATCCTTTTCGGCAGGGGCGTGATGGTGCTCGTGCTCATGCTCCTTCCGGAGCTCCACGCCCTGCGACGCGTCCACCACGATCAGCCTCTTGTTGTCCAGGCTCCGCACGATGCGCTCCGCCCAAGGCTCCATGTACTTGCCCGTGAACACGAACACGTCCGCGTCGTTCAGCATCTTGATGTCGGACGGACGGGGTTCGAAGGTATGGCTCTCCACCCCGGGGGGCAGAAGCATCCGCACGACCGCCAGGTCCCCCGCGATCTGCCGCACGAAGTCGTACTGGGGAAAGAGGCTGCACACCACCGACAGCTTTTCCCCGGCCTCCGCCGCCCCCGCGGCGCCTCCAGTCCCCAAAGCCAGAGCAAGGGCCAAGGACAAAAACCCCGCCGCAAACGTTCTCGAAATCCTCAAAATCGGTAACCTCCCAAAACGAAATGACATCGGCGTTTCCGTAAAAACGCCCGTACACACGGCCCGGAGACGGTTCACGGACGACGACGCCTGACGCACCCCGGACACGTCCCGTAAAGGATGAGCTTGCTCTCGTCGATCGAGAGGGCATTCTGGTCCGCAAACCGGTGAAAGGCCTCCCGGAGAGGCTCGCCGTCGAAGTGAAGCATCGTCCCGCACGACTCGCAGAGGAGGTGGCAATCCCCCTCCGCCGGCTCGGCCAGGTACTCGAAACGGGCCGGCCCGCCCTCGGGCCCCCGGTAGCGCCGCACGCGCCCCGCGTCCTCGAGCTCGGACAAATAGCGGTAGACCGTCGCCTTGCTGACGGGGGTGCCCGAACCCTTCAGCCGGTCCACGAGCGCCTCCGCGGTCAGGTGAACCCCCTTCATGCCGTCCAGACACCGCAGGATCAAGTTTTTTTGTCTCGTGCACCTTCGGGAATCATGGGGGCCTTTCCCTTCCACCACCGTCCGTGTCCTCCTTCCTGCAATTGAGACGCAGAATCAACAAGACAACAAAATATCTCCATGGAGGCATTTTGTCAAGAAAAAGATCGCCTTGCCATCGAGGAGAATGGAGCGCGAGGGGAGGAAGCCGTCCCCGAACCGAGCGCCCCCGAAAGGGCGCGCCCCCGCCGGTATCGGCGAGGGCGCAGCGGCTAAGGCAGGACCTCGAACAGCTCCGGCTCGCTCAGGGCAAGCTGCGCGAACTCGAGCTGAAGCCGCCGGCGCTCCGGCTCCTCGCCAAACGCACCCGGGGCACCGGCCTTGCGCTCGCAGAGCGCAAAATACCCGTGCGGGACGTACCGGTCCTTCAGGACAAAGGTCATCGGCTCGCGGCCGGGCAGCGCGAACCGGAAGGCGAAGGCCCCGCTTCCCATCGGGGCCCTAGGGGCGCCGAGCCCCTCGGCCCACCCGAAGTCGAAGGCCGCCCGCCCCTCGCCGAAGCCGCGGAACAGATACTCCAGGCCATCCAGAATCCCCGGGCCGCGGGCCCCGGCCGTCACCCCGACCGAGCGGCGCTCGAACGCATCGACGCCCGCGTGCCTTCCGAGCTGGCGCACCAGCGACCAGACCAGACAGAGGCCGCACAGGGCCGCATTTCCGTGATGGCGGCGGAGGCTCTCCACCGTCACCGCATACGTCCCGCGATCGATCAGGCTCAGGGAGCCCGCATCCCCCAGCAGGGGCGGCTCGGCCCCCTCCGGCAGGACCTCGGCCGCCCTGGCGCCGTGGACGACGAAGAGCTCCGAGGGGTCGAGGACCAGGACCGCGGAAGCGATGGCGCGCCGCAGCTCCAGGGCGCGCGCCTCCACGGCCTCCGGGTCCCCACGGCCGTGGTGCAGGTCCTCGGTGACGGCATAGAACTCCTCAGGGACCAGCCCCGGCCGAAGCGAGAACTCCGCGCATCCGCCATCCTGCAGGAACCGGAAGAAGAAGTGTCCCTCCACGGGGGCGGGCACGGTCCCCTGGGGGACCGGAAGGCCCAGATCCAGCCGGTAGCGGTCCCGCGACACGCTCCTCAGGACCATCTCCGCCGCGTCCCGAAACCCGCCGCCCGGAAAGGGGGTCTCGACCGTGCAGCGCTCGCGAACGAAGTTCCCGCCCCCGGGAAAGAGCAGCTGCTGGGCCAGGGTCAGGGCCTTGAACCCCAGAGCGACGCCGGCGGGATACCGCCCCCCGTGAAAGGCGGCGACATCCCCGTACTCGGCAAGCAGCCGAACGGAATCCGACTCGAAGGGGATGGAGAGCCCTTCCGGGGCCAGACAGCCTTCCATCAGCGGACCACCAGAGAGGCGGGGTCCACGAATCGGGTGGCCAGCCCCTCGTCCACGAGGAAGCGCATGGTCCTCTCCAGCTCGGCGAGGTCCTCCGGCCGCACCGTGGGGTCGAAGTCGTAGAGCTTCGCCATTTCCCGCACCTGCTCGGGCGAGAGCCCCGTCTCCTCGCTCGCGATCTTCACGGTCTCCTCCGGGTGCTCCTCGGCATAGGCCAGGGCCCTTCGGTGGACGTCGACCATCCGCTTCGCCAGGTCGCCCTGCTCCTTCAGCGCCTCACCGCTCACCCCGACGACGATGGTGCCCTCGACCAGCCCCTCGCCGTTGAAGAGCACGCGCGCGCCGCCCTCCAGGGCCTTCAGGGCCAGGGGCCCCGCGGCCAGCGCCCCGTCGATCGAGCCGCTCATCAGGGCCGCGACGGCGGCGGGGATCCCCATCTCGATGTGCTCCACCCGAGAGGCCTCCACCCCCTCCCGCTTCAGGCCCGCCAGGAGCAGCTGGTGCAGCACCGTCCCCTTGGGGCCGGCGACCTTTTTGCCCTCGAGGTCGGCGGCGCTGCGGATCGCGGGGTCCTTGACCACCAGACAGAAGCTCTTGGGGGAGCGGGAGTAGATCCCCGCGATGCGGATGTCCAGCCCCTGTGCGGCGGCGATCAGAAGGGACGTCCCGCCGATGCAGTTGGCGACCTGGACCGACCCTGCGGCCATCGCCTGGGACTGCTGCGCACCGGACGTGATCTCCGGGTGGGAGACCGAGTAGCCCAAGGGGCCGAACTCCGCCTCCAGCAGCCCCAGGCGTTTCTCCAGAATGGAGGGGATGTTGAGCGGCGACTTCACGTAGGTGATCGCCAGCGACTTCTCCGCCGCCCCGGCTCCGGCCGAGAGCAGACACAGGGACATGAGAACACCGAGCCCAAGAGCAAAAACCTTCTTCATGATCGTCCTCCTTCATGTCGGGGCCGAGAGGCCCCCTCAAAAAACGGAAGCGCGACGCCGGACCCAGCGTCGCCCAGCTCTATGGCGGCCAGTATCCGCTCGCGCAGCTCCATGCGCGCCTCCGCGGAAAGCTCCCCGTCGACGCCGAACGTCCCCGCGAAGCGCCCCTCCCTCAGCACCACGACACGCTCGGCGAGCGTCAGAGCCTCGTCGATGTCGTGGGTCACGAACACGATCGTCCGGCCCCCCTCCCGCCACAGGCGCAGCAGGTCGGCCTGAAGCGTCCTGCGCGTGAACCAGTCCAGGGCTCCGAAGGGCTCGTCCATCAGGATCAGCCTGGGCCGGCAGAAGAGCGTCCGCCCCAGCGCAACCCTTTGGGCCATGCCCCCGGAGAGCTCGTGGGGCAGACAGCGGGCGAAATCCGCCAGCCCCAGGGTGCGCAGGATCCCGTCCGCGTCCCCGAAGTCCCCGGCCGGCCCGCCGGCCCGGGCGGCAAAGCGGACGTTCTCGGCGACCGAGAGCCAGGGCATGAGGCGCGGCTCCTGAAAGACGTACCCCACCTGCCGCCGCGGAACGGAACGGACGATCCGGCCCCCGGACTCCCGCTCCAGCCCGGCGATCAAACGCAGAAGCGTGGTCTTGCCGCAGCCGCTCCTGCCCACCAGCGCGGTGAAGGACCCCTCCGAAAACTCCAGGCTGACCCCGCGCAGGGCCTCCACCGCTCCGCCCCGGCCGCGGTAGACCTTCGAGACCTCCTCGACGCGCACCACCTCAGGCCCCTCCTTCCGGGGCGCTCCAGGGGAACAGGCGCCCGGACAGGGCCCCGAGGGCCCGGTCCGAGAGGGCGCCGACGCAGCCCAGGACGATGACGCCGCAAAGGATGGTGTCCGACCGGGAGAGGGTCTCGGCCTCGCGGATCATGTAGCCGATGCCCGAGGCGGCGGCCACGATCTCCGCGCCGATCAGCGACCTCCAGCTGTAGGAGAGCGCCAGGCGCACGCCGACGAGGAAATAGGGGAAGAACGCGGGGAACGCGACGTGACGGAAAAGGGCGGGCGGCGTGAACGAGAGCACGCGCCCCACCTCCAGAAGGCGGCGGTCGACCTGGCGGATGCCGCTCTCCACGTTCAGGAGCACGGGAAAGAAGCTGGCCATGACGACGACGGCGATCCGGGACGCCTCGCCGATCCCGAAGCCCAGGATCAGGAGCGGCACGACGGCCAGGGGCGGGATCTGCCGCAGGAAGTTCAGCGGCGGGCGGACGAGGGCGGAGAAAAGGGGCAGCAGCGCAAGCGCGACCCCCGTGGGAAAGGCGATGAGGACGGCGATCCCGAAGCCGCAGAGCACCCGGAACAGGCTGGCCCCCAGGTGGCGGAGCAAAACCCCGTTCTCCAGCAGCTGCACCATGCGCGCCGCGACCACGGCGGGCGAGGGGAACAGAAAATGGTTCCACCCGGGCGCCGTGCTCGCCGCGTACCAGAGGCCGATGATGCCGACGAAGCCCAGAATGGGCAGGATGCGCTTGCAGGGACGGTGTTCGTTCATGATTCCGAATCGTTTCTCCAGCCGGGGGCCGCCGGACCTCCCCTAGACGACGGATCTCCCGGAGGGGTCGGGGCTGCGGCGACGGCGTATTTTGTTTAACAAGACAAACATACTACCACGGAGAAACCCCCTGTCAAGGGAGCGGGGGCAAAGGTGCGCGGGAGATCGGCATGAGAGCGCTCGCGGAGGCCGCACAGACCACGGGCCCGCGCGTTCTCCGCGAACATTCGATTCAGGAAGTCCCGGGCGGTCCCCCGGGAGCACGCCTCCGGGGGGACCGCCCGGGCCTCAGCGCATCTCGTCGACGAGCTGCTGCAGGACCTCCCGAGCGTCGTCCGGAAGCGCGTCTATGCCGCCGCGCTCCTCCGCTCGGGACGAGACGAAGTCCAGGCGGTCCTGGAACCGGGCCCGGAGCTGGCCGCGATAGGCCTCATCCTTCGGATCGATATCGAAGTCCGGGAGCTCGAGCGTCCTCATTCCCGTGAAGCCCCCGAAGGGCACCCACTGCGCCCGCCCCTCGACGATCGCCTCGAGGATGGAGAGGGTGTGGGCGGGCCGGACCTTGGTCCCCATGAAGTCCCCCGTGTTGAGGACGTAGCAGTCCACGCCGTCGGCGATCAGGCTTTTGAAGCGCTCGTAGTCCATCCCCAGGGGATAGGTGCGGAAGGGGTTGGCGTAGGGCTCGCAGACCAAAGCGTTGGGGTCGACCCCGGGCGCCAGGCGTTCCGCGCTGGTGCGCTTGGTGGCGAGGGTCGCCCCCATCACCGCCCCCAGGGAGGACCCCTCCAGCTTCAGGACCGGCGGGATCGTCGGGTCGCGCATCAGCCAGAAGATGGCGTTCAGAGGCTCGTCGATGCGGTCGATGCGGTTGGGGGTCCACAGGCGGGACTTCACGGCCCGGCCGTTCCCGTTGCGCAGGTCCTCCGTGACGGCGATCCTCCTTCCGTCCGGCGTCACGGTGGCCCCGCAGTTCTGCATCGTCACGAGGTACCTGTTGGCCTCGCAGCCGATGGGATAGTCCTGCACCTTGTCGAAGTAGGACGGCTCGAGCGCGATGGCGTACTTGTCCCGGACGTTGACGACCAGGGCGTCGTCGTGCAGGACCGTGATGTCGTACTTGCCGCCGTGGGCCGCGTGGGTGAGGGTGGACTTGCCGGAGCCGGACAGGCCGAAGACGGCCATGACGAACTTCCTTCCCGACCGCGTGGTGTAGCGCTTCAGCCCGCCGTGGCAGGCGGCGTAGCCGTTGCGGGCGGCGATCCCCCAGGCCAGGGTCAGGGTCCCCTTCTTCAGCTCCCCGAAGTAGCGCAGGCCCAGGACGGCCGCGCAGTTCTCCTCCGGCGAGAAGAACGCCAGCCCCAGCGGGAAGTCCGGGTGCGTCCAGTCGGGGTCCGCAAAGATGAAGATGTCGCCGTCGACATCCGAGACCGGCCGGGAACGGGCGTACATCCCGCGGTATCGCTCGTTGTCGTGCTGGAAGTTGAGCATCCAGCTGTAGAGGTTGTTCTCGAAACCCCTCGGCAGGGCCAGGTGCGCCTTCACCATGAAGTCCTCATCCAGCCCGACGTAGGCGTCCGCCGTGTAGAGCGTCCGGCCGCGCAGCCCGTAGACCGCCTCGCGCAGGAGCCCCGCCATCCTGCCGACGTCCACGCCGGGATGCCCCACGATGCGGCGGGCGGCGGCGGTCCGGCCGAAGATCGTGCCGTCGTTGAAGAGCAGGACGTTGGCCCCCGGCGGGAGCTCCAGCTCCTCGGGACGGTAGACGGACATGCCCGTCAGCTCCACCGTTCCGGGACTGGCCTTCGCCAGGGCATAGGCCTCCTTCAGGGCCCTCACCTTCTCGACGTTGTTGCCGTAGAACAGCGTCTCCACCGTGGTCCGGACGGGCGTTTTGTGGACCCTCCCGAAGCTCTCCGCATCGTAAGCGCCAATCGTAGCCATCTCCGCAATCCCCCTTCGTCACAGAGCGTCGCCGGCCCCCCTGCAGCAGGCCCGCGCGTCCGGAGCCCTCCGCCGCAAAACGGAAGAGCCCGGGCAGGCGCAGCCAAAAACTGCCGCGCTTTTCAGGAATATGATACATCTTATCCCTCCAAAATACGCGGTCCCGTTTCGATCGGCGGACTCCGTTGACATCCCCCCCTTTCCTCTCTATAATGGCGGGACAATTTACGAAGGCTGCAAACAGAGTAGGCCATGCGCGTCAAGTGTCCGCAGATGGGATGTCGCTGCGGAACGAAACGAGGGATCGTACGATGCGTGGCTGCGTCCGCTGTTGAGGTTCAAGCTACACTCATCGCGGAGCGCTGTCGAGGACAGTGCTCTTTTTGTTCGCCTCCATCAAGATGAGGTGATCGTCATGCAATACGTCCGTCCCCGCATTCCCCTCCCCCGCCCCGGCGGGGCGCTCCTTCTCCTGGCCGCGCTCCTGCTCTCGGCCGTCCTCTCCGGCCCCGCCCTGGCCCAGGCCGATTTCCACATCGGCATCATGACCGGCACCGTCTCGGCGACCGAGGACGCCAGCCGCGGCGCCGAGAGCCTGATCAACCGATACGGCAGCACCAAGCATGGGGGCATGATCGTCCACGTCACGTACCCCGACCGGTTCGTCTCGGAGATGGAGACCACCATCGGCCAGCTGGTGGGGCTCGCCGACGACCCCAAGATGAAGGTGATCGTCATCAGCCAGGGCGTTCCGGGCACAACCGAAGGGCTCCGCCGCGTCCGGGAACGGCGCCCCGACATCCTGCTGCTCGTGGGCGAGGCCCACGAGGACCTGAACATCGCCGGCACGGCCGCGGACCTGGTGGTGAACGCGGACAGCTTCAGCCGCGGCTACCTGATCCCCCTGGCCGCCAAGCGCGTCGGGGCCAAGAAGTTCGTCCACATCTCCTTCCCGCGCCACATGAGCTTCGAGACCCTGGGGCGCAGGCGCGTCATCATGGAGGAGGCCTGCAAGGACCTGGGGCTCGAGTTCTTCTTCGAGACGGCACCCGACCCCCTCAGCGACGTCGGCATGGCGGGCGCCCAGCAGTTCATCCTGGAGAAGATGCCCACCTGGCTGAACAAGTACGGCAAGGACACGGCCTTCCTGTGCACCAACTACACGCACATCGAGCCCATGCTGATGCGGATCGTCTCCCTGGGCGGCTACGTGGTGGACCTCTTCTCCCCCGTCATGGGGCTGCCCGGGGCGCTGGGGATCGACCTCTCGAAGGAGAAGGGGAACTGGCCCGCCATCCTCAAAAAGGTGGAGCGCTCCGTGGTGGAGGCCGGCGCCGGGAGCCGCATCGGGACGGGGACGTTCTCCTACGACTTCACGAACATCGTGGCCCTGGCGGAGTTCGGCAAGCGATGCGTCGAGGGAAAGGCCCGCCTGGAGAGCCTGGACGACCTGAAGGCCTGCTACGAAGCGCACACGCCGGGCGCCCGGTGGAGCGCCGTGCGCTACGTGGACCCGGGGACCGGCACCCGCCTCAGGAACGTGGTGCTGGTGAACCAGGACATCTACATCCTCGGCCGGGGGTACCTGGGGATCACGGAGGTCGAGGTCCCGGAAAAATACCTTCGCATCGGGCGATGAACGCCCCCGGCAGGGGGGCGCAGGAAAAAACAGGGGCCGGCCCAAAGGCCGCCCCCCTTACACCGTCCCCCCGCGCCCGGTCGTACCGGGGCCGCGTCGGACGAGTTCAGTCCTTTCGGAAGCGGCAGTTGAGCTTGTAGCTCTCGCCGGCGTCCCTCACCTCCAGGGTCAGGTGCACCTCGGTCTCGGATTGCAGGACCAGCGTCATCCCCCCCTCAGGATCGGGCGGCGACCGCCATTTGTTCCTTCCGGCGCGACGAAGTTCGATCCGGCCCGGCCCGATCGGCATCGTTTCCGTCCCGATATAGGTTCCCGCGTGGTACAGATCCACGGTGAACGAGGCCGATGCGACCATCGTCGCCGTATCGCCCGTACGGGTCACGTCCTCGAACTGTGCGCTGGCGGAATCCAGCTTCAAATCGCCCCTGCCCTCGGGGAGCGTCGCCGTTCCGCTGCCGCCGACGGCGGTCCAGCGCCCCTCCAGGACCTCGATGGAGATCTCCTCCCCGGACCCCGGCAGAGGCAGATCCCCGGAGTCGGAGCCGCCCTTCCCCCCTCCGCCGCCGCAGCCGCCCAGCAGGATCAACGAGGACGCCAAGAGACACCACACCCAACCCAGTCTGCTCCCGTTCACACCCTTCGACCTCCTTCTCGAATTCGACCTCGGATCTTCCGAAGAGGCACTTCGTGCCTCCAACAAAAAAGTGTCGACCACGAAACGGACGGGCTCCGTACTCCGCCTCGTATCGGGGCGGAAAACAGGCCGCGGAACCGTCCCCATATGCTGCACGGGCATGCTTCGAAGGAACTCCCCCTACCGGGGAGCGCGCTGGAGGTGTTGGAGGAAAAGTCTTTCAGGCTTCAATCTTACCCTTTCGGGCACGGCTTGTAAACCATCCCCCCGCAAACGTCGGGACCACCGATCCGGCAGGGCGTCGCCTGTGCGGGCCGGGACCGGAAAAGGGCAGAAGACGGCTGAGCGCTTCGCCCGCAAAGGTCATCCCCAGGACGACTCCGAATTGTCCAGGATGGTGCGTTGCGCCCCGACGCCTCTCGTTTCAGGATAAAAATGCGGAGGGGGACCGCCCCCCTCCTTCACGTCCGCTCGCAGCCCTCCGCGATGGCCCGAGTGAGGCGGTCGATGTTGCCGCGGTAGCGCAACAGGGTCGTCCGCCAGTTCGCCAGGCACTCGCGCCCCTCGCCCGTGAGGACGTATACGCGCTTGGGCGGCGAGGCGGTGTGGTCCCATCGCGACGTCAGCAGGCCGTCCTTCTCCATCTTCCGCAGCGTCCTGTAGAGCCCCGTGGGGTCCACGCCCTCGCGGTCCATAAAATCGCTCTCCGCCAGCTTCTTCAAAAGGGAAAAGCCATGGAGGTCCTCACGGCTCAAAAACAGCAGGACCGCGGGCTGAATCAGCCGATCCAGAAAAAAACCCTTGCACGCGCACTTCTGCCTCATCCGACGTCGAACTCCTTTCGGCCTCCATCCTCCTCATCGCCATGAATTATAGCACCGGCAAGGCTTCGCGCTTGACTCCGCTCCGGTCCCCGCCTATAATCACGCCATAACAGACATGGTCCAATATTGGCGATGGGCTTTTATCGACGGCATCCGAAAGCGGGGGAAGATCGAGATGAGGAAGACGGCAATGCGGCGCGCTCTCTGGGCTTTTATGGCGGTCATGACGGTCTGCGCGGCGGCCTGTGCCGCGCCGGCCACCCTGACGGTCGGCAACACGGGCAGCAGCATCAAGCCGGCGATGGTGGTCCTGGCCCACGAAAAGGGCTTTTACCGGGACGAGGGCCTGGACGTGACGATCGTCCCCATCGCCAACCTGAACGACGGCATCACGGCCGTGCAGCTCGGCAAGCTGGACATCCTTCCGCTGGGGATCATCCCGTCCGTGACCTTCATCTCCAAGGGCGCGGACCTCGTGATCTACGGCGGGACCATCGCCGAGGGGTCCCAGGGCGTGACGCTGCCGGAGAACGCGGCGCAGTACCGGGACCTGACGGCGTTTCGGGGCAAGAGGATCGCGGTCGTGCTCCCCGAGACGGGGAAGATGATCATGAAGGACCTGATCCGCAAGGCCGGCGTCGACGTGGAGCGCGAGGTGCAGTTCGTGGTGCTGAACGGATTTCAGTCCGTCATCGAGACGGTCCTGAAGGGGGCGGCGGACATCGGGTTCGTCAACAGCGGGTTCGACATCATCGCCAGAAGGCGGGGGCTCGCGGTAGCCGTGGACCTGAAGGACTGGGCGCCGAACTCCGTGTGCTGCCGGCAGACCACGTCGCGCAAGACGTTCGAGGCGAAGCGGGACGCGCTGGTGAAGTTCCAGACCGCGAACCTCGAGGCGTACAAGTTTTACAAGGAGCGCCCGGACGAGACCGTCGGGCTGCTGACGGCCTACTCCGGCCAGCCGGAGGACTACGTGCGCCACTGCCTGTACGACGACGTGATGGTCGTGACGCTCGACCCGGCCAGCAGGCGCATCAAGGACTTCTACGAGGTCATGAAGGCCAACGGCGACATCGACCCGAACACGCCCCACGGCATCGACAAGGCCATCGACACGTCGATCTACGCCGAGGCGCTGGACGCGATGCAGGCCCGGTACCCGGACAGCCCGATCTTCAAGGACCTGAGAAAAAGATTCGAGCTGGAGAACGACTGATCCCCCATGAACTCGGTGGAGGCACGCGCGCTCTCGTTCCGGCACGGTGACGGCCCCCTCGTCCTGAGGGGCCTGGACTTTCGGGTCGAGGCGGGGGAGTTCGTCTGCCTGCTGGGGCACAGCGGCGGGGGCAAGACGACCCTGCTGCGCCTCGCGGCCGGGCTGGAGCGCCCGACCTCGGGGGAGCTCCTCGTCGGAGGTTCCCCCGTTGCGGGGCCCGGAACGGACCGCGGCATGGTCTTCCAGGAGCACTCCCTGTTCCCCTGGCTCACGGCCAGGGCGAACGTGGCCTTCGGGGTGCGCCAGGCGTTCCGGAGACTGAGCCGGAGGGAGGCCGAGGCGCGGGCCGTGTACTTTCTGGAGCGGGCGGGGCTGGCCGGCGGACTGGACCTCTACCCGCACCAGATGTCCGGCGGGATGCGTCAGCGGGCGGCCGTGGCCCGGATGCTGGCGATGGACGCCCGCGTCTGGCTCCTCGACGAGCCGTTCAGTGCCCTGGATCCGACGATGCGCCTCTCGCTCCAGACCCTGGTCCGCAAGCTCTGGGCCGAGGGGGAGCCGCGCAAGACGGTCCTCTTCGTGACGCACAACGTGGACGAGGCCCTTCGCCTGGCGGACCGCATCCTGTTCCTCGGCGGGGGGCGCATCGCCGGGGACCTGAGGGCGGCGACCGGCGAGGGCACGGACTCGGACGAGGCCCGCAGGTTCGCCCTCCGGACGGAACTGGCCCGGCTGTACCGCGAACACGCCGCGGGGAGGGACGTCGCGTGAAGGGCCTGGCCGCGAACCACGTCCTGCTGGCGCTCCTCGCCGCGCTCGTCCTGAGGCCGGGCGGGTTCGCCTCGGCGCCCCCTACAGCGTTCCTGACGGCCGCCGCACTGATCGAGGGCCTCTACCTCCTCCGATGGGCCCGGAGCCCGAACCGGGCGGCGTGCTCCGGGGTGGCCGCCCTGATATGGGGGCTGCTCATCGTCTGGGAGATCGCCACGACGCGGACCGGCAGCGCCAACCCGATCCTGGTCCCCGCGCCCGAGGACGTCTTTCATGTCTTCTGGACGGCGAGGGCGCTGATGCTGCGCGGCGTGGTCTCGTCGCTGGGGCTGCTGGCCGTGGGGTTCGCCGTATCCCTCACGCTGGGCGTCACCCTGGGGCTGGCGGCCGGGTGGTTCCGGACGCCGGGGGACATCCTGATGCCCATAGCGCGCGTGCTCAGCCCGATCCCCCCGGTCATCTACAGCCCCTACATCGTGGCGCTCATGCCGACCTTCCGCAGCGCGGCGGCGGCGATCCTGATCCTCGGCATCTTCTGGCCGACCTTCATGAACATGGCCGGACGCGTGAAGGCGATCGACCGGCGCATCCTCGACACGGCCCGCACCATGAACGTGAGCGGCCCCACAATGATCTTCCGCGTGCTCCTGCCCTACGTGACGCCGGGCATCTTCGCGGGGCTGCGCGTGTCCCTGTCCACGTCGTTCCTCCTGCTGACCGTCGCGGAGATGAGCGGCGCGGCCAGCGGCATGGGGTACTTCATCAAGAACTACTCCGACTACGCGAACTACACGAACGTCGCGGCGGGGATCATCCTGGTCGGCGTCGTCGTCACCCTGCTGAACCGTCTGCTGACCGCCCTGGAACGCCGCTGCGTCCGCTGGAGGGAGTGAGACGGCCCCGCAGCACAACACGGCGGCCGTGGCGAGGCCCGCCGTCCCGCTCTTGAATATCTCCTACAATTATTGTACATTTGAATTACGATCAAATGCGAACGAAGAAAGGGGGCGCAATCATGGCAAACGGATTGCTTCAGCTGCGCATCGATGACAATCTGAGGCGGGAGGCGGCCGCAATCTATTCCCAGCTCGGGCTCGATCTCCCTACGGCGATCCGCATGTTTCTGACCCGTTCGGTGCAGGTCCGGGGCATTCCTTTCAGTGTGCAGCTGCCCGATGAGGACTATAAAGCGACTGCGGCGCTTGCGGCGATGAAGCGCGTGAGCCGGATGGCGGAAGAAAACGGCATCTCCGACATGACCCCGGACGAGATCGACGCGGAGATCGCCGCGGTGAGGAGCACAAAGCCATAAATGAAGTTGTATGCGGTGATCGACACCTCGGAAATCAGGTGAGTGAAATAACGGACGGCCCCCAAGGCGGGGCCGTCCGTTATCTCACTCATCCCGCCCATCGATGCAAGCGGGCCGCAGCGTCGCCATCCCCCGCCGCATCGACACGCCTCATTCCAATTCTAAATCATTTGTAGGCGATAAGTAGTGAGCCAGCGAGGCGTAGCGAGCTGTGCGAATCTCTTAGAGGCTTCATCAGGCGGCTGGTTGTGAGCGTCGAAGACGAAGCCACTAGGCTTCGCTTCGACGTAAGCGACCGACACGACATTTTAGGTCTTAACAGCCCAAAAGTGTCGGTCATCTGCTTAAACGAAGCATACGAATGATTGGGAAATGGAATCACACCTGGCGGCTGCCGGGCTTGACCACCGCCACCCCATCCCTGCACAAGGGGCAGTCGGCCTCCTCCCACCGCTGCGCCTCCATGGCCATCAGGGGCCTGAAGGGCACGCCGAAGTCCGCGGTCCCGCCCGAACGGTCGACCACCGATCCCACGCCGACCACCACGGCGCCGGCCGCCCTCAGGAGCTCCACGACCTCCTTCACCGAGCCCCCGGTGGTCACCACGTCCTCGACCACCAGCACCCGCTCGCCCGGTTTCACGTGAAAGCCGCGCCGAAGCGTCATCCTTCCGTTCTCCCGCTCGGCGAAGACGTTGCGCACCCCGAGGGCGCGCGCCACCTCGTAGGCCATGATGACGCCGCCCAGGGCCGGTCCGGCCACGACGTCGATGCGCTCGTCCCCAAACAGGCGCGCCAGCGCCCCGCAGAGCTCCGCGCTCTCCTCGGGGTGCTCGAACAGGGCGGCGCACTGCATGTAGCGGTCGCTGTGCTGGCCCGACGTCAGCCTGAAATGCCCGGTCCTGAGGGCGCCCAGACGGGTCAGGACCGCCTCGGTTCTCTCCTGCGTGCCGTTCATGTCTCGTCCTCCTCGCTCACGAAAGTCTTCCGGGCCCGGCCAGGGCCCTCTTCAGCTCGTCCCTCATCCGCAGCGCCTCGTCCCGCGCCGCGGAGACGAAGTCGTCGGTGCCGGCCTTTTTGTGCGCGCAGATCAGGCTGCGGGACGCCGCGACAACCGCGCCGCCCCCGAAGGCGTCGAAGCAGCCGGCCAGCCCCTCCGCCGAAGCCCCCTGCGCCCCGTAGCCCGGGAGCAGGAAGAACGTGTGCGGCATCCGCCGGCGCAGCAGCGCGCCCTGCTCCGGGTAGGTGGCCCCGACGACCGCGCCGACGGAGCTGTAGCCCTCCGTTCCGACGAGGAACGCGCCCCACTCCGCGGCCTTCGCCCCCACGCGCTGGTAAAGGGGCTCGCCGCCCTCGGTGACGAGGTCCTGGAACTCGCCGGACGAGGGGTTCGACGTCTTGACCAGCACGAAGATCCCCCGGCCCGTCGTCCGGCAGTCGTCCACGAAGGGCACCACGCCGTCGCTGCCCAGGTAGGGGTTCACCGTCAGGAAGTCCGCCGCGAGGGGCGCGTCCGAGGCCAGGTACGCCCCGGAGTAGGCGGAGGCCGTCGCTCCGATGTCCCCGCGCTTGGCGTCGAGGATCACCACGTAGTCCAGCCGGCGCGCCTCCTCCACCGTGTCGCGCATGCAGGCCAGGCCGGGGAGCCCCATCAGCTCGTAGTACGCCGCCTGGACCTTCACGCAGGGGATCAGGTCCTTCAGGCCGTCCAGCAGCGCGAAGTTGAAGGCGCGGACCGCCTCGGCCGGCCCGCCCGCCTCGAGATGGGGCCGGGCGAACGATTCGGGGACAAACTCCAGACGGGTGTCGAGCCCCAGGGCCGAGGGGTTGCCGCACGCGCCGATCGACCGGATCAGGCGGTCTATCTGCATTCCGCGCCGCCCTCGTACACCGGGCGCCCGCCCAGGAAGGTGAAGCGCACCGCGCCCGTGAGGGTGCGGCCGGCGAAGGGCGTGTTCCTTCCGCGGCTCCGGAACCGCGCCGGGTCCACGGTCCACTCCGCCCGCGGGTCGATGATCGTCACGTCGGCGCGCCCCCCCACCTCGAGGGTGCCCGCATCGAGCCCCAGGACCCGGGCCGGGGAGCGCGTCAGCCTGTCCAGAAGCTGAGCGGGCGTCATGTGGCCGGGCAGCACCAGCGCCGTCCAGCAGACCGCCAGGGCCGTCTCGAACCCGGAGATGCCGGGCGACGCCAGGGCGAACTCCACGTTCTTGTCGTCCTCGTGGTGCGGCGCGTGGTCGGTGGCGATGCAGTCGATCGTGCCGTCCTTCAGGGCCTCGATCAGGGCCAGCCGGTCCGCCTCCGTGCGGAGCGGCGGGTTGACCCGCGTGTTCGTGTCGTAGCCCTGGAGCCACTCGTCGGTGGCGTAGAGGTAATGGGGCGCGGTCTCGCAGGTGACGGGCCAGCCGCGCCGCTTGGCCTCACGGATCAGCTCGGCGCCGCCCGCCGTGGAGACGTGCGCCACGTGCAGCCGCGCGTTCTCGAGCCCCGCCAGCATGCAGTCCCGCGCGATGACGGTCTCCTCCGCGGCCCGCGTGGCCCCGGGCAGCCCCAGCGCCGTGGACCAGTGTCCCTCGTTCATGACGCCGCCGTCGGTCAGGTCCTCGTCCTCCGGGTGCGAGACGATCGTCATCCCGAAGCGCCCCGCGTACTGGAACGCCAGCCTCATGCGCTGCGCGCTGACGACCCCCCGGCCGTCGGAGAGGGCCACCGCCCCCGCCTCGGCCAGCTCGCCGACCTCGGTCAGCTCCGCTCCCTTCAAGCCCTTCGTCATGGCGGCGATGGGGTGGACTCGGGCGCTCCCCCGCTCCGCCGCGCGCTTGAGGATGAACTCCGTCACGACCGCGTTGTCGTTGACGGGGTCGGTGTCCGCCGTGCAGCAGACGGACGTGAACCCGCCGGCCGCCGCCGCCGCGGTCCCGGAGGCGATGTCCTCCTTGTGCTCGTAGCCCGGTTCGCGCAGACGACAATGGAGGTCCACCAGCCCCGGACTCACCAGAAGCCCCGACGCGTCGATCACTCGGGCATCGGGCGCCTCGAGCCCCGCACCCACCGCGGCGATCCTGCCGTCCCGCATCAGGACGTCGCCCTTCTCCAGCCCCTTCACGGTCAGGACGTCGCCGCCCCGGATCAGAATGTCCTTCGTCGTAGCCATGCCGTTTTGTCCCTCCCTCATGCCCTGGCCTCCTCGGCCCGGAAGCGCGTCAGCAGATACAGCAGCGCCATCCGCACCGCAACCCCGTTGGTGACCTGCCCGTCGATGATCGACTGCGGCCCGTCCGCGACGTCCGACGCGATCTCGACGCCCCGGTTGATGGGGCCGGGGTGCATGACCAGCGCGTCCTTGCGCGCCAGGGCGATGCGTTCCTCCGTCAGGCCGAAGAACTTGTGGTACTCGCGGACCGAGGGGAAGAGCCCCTTCTTCTGCCGCTCCAGCTGGATGCGCAGCCCCATCACCACGTCCGCGCCCTTGACGGCGTCGTCCACGCGGCAGGTGGCCTCGCAGCCCAGGGACTCGATCTCCACCGGCATCAGGGTGGCCGGCCCCGCAACCACAACCCTGGCCCCCATCTTGCCGAGCCCGTAGATGTTTGAGCGCGCCACGCGGCTGTGGGTGACGTCACCCACGATGGCGACCCGAAGGCCCTCGAGCGACCCGAACCGCTCCTCCATCGAGAACATGTCCAGCAGGGCCTGGGTGGGGTGCTCGTTCGTCCCGTCCCCGGCGTTGATGACGGAGGCCCTGACGTGCTTGGCCATCAGGTGCGGCGCGCCCGTCATGGGGTGCCGCAGGATCATGACGTCGGTCCCCATGACGTCGAGCGTCCGCGCCGTGTCGACGAGCGTCTCGCCCTTGGCCACGCTGGAGGCCGAGGCGGTCATCCCCGAGGCCGTGCCCGACAGGTACTTGCAGGCCAGCTCGAAGGACAGGCGCGTGCGCGTGCTGTTCTCGTAGAAGACGGTGATGACCGATTTGCCCTGAAGGTGCGGGGTCTTCTTGTTGTTGGAGGTGATGACCTGCTTCATCACCTTGGCGGTGTCCAGAATCTCGCGAATTTCGTCGGCACCGGTGTTGCGCAGGCCCAAAAGATCCTTGGAACGCAGCATGTCAGTTTCCTCCCTCGCGAAGGGGCGCGGCCCCGTCCTCGTTCATGTCCATCAGGACGACCGCCTCCTCGTCGTCGAAGGGGGCCAGGCGCACGGAGACCATCTCGCTCCGCGAGGTGGGGACGTTCTTGCCCACGTAGTCGGCCCGGATGGGCAGCTCCCGGTGCCCGCGGTCGATCAGCACGGCCAGCTGGATCGTCCGGGCGCGCCCCACCTCGACGATCGCGTCCATAGCCGCGCGCGCGGTGCGCCCGGTGAACAGCACGTCGTCCACCAGCACGACGTCCCTGTCCGTGATGCCGAAGGGAATGTCCGTCCCGTTCAGGACCGGATGCTCCGCCAGCAGCGACAGATCGTCCCGGTAGAAGGTGATGTCCAGGCACCCCACGGGAACGGCGGCGTTCTCCACCCGGCCGATGTGCTCGGCGATCCGCCGCGACAGGGGGACCCCCCGACGCTGAATGCCGATCAGGACGACGTTCTCCGTCCCCTTGTTCCGCTCGATGACCTCGTACCCGATGCGCTGGATCGCTCGGTCCATCGCCCGGGCGTCCATGATACGCGCTTTCTCCCTCATGAAGGCCTCCTCCTCGGTTCTCTCCTCGGCGGGGCCGGAGATGACAAATGCCCCGCCGTCCCAGGACGACAGGGCATGAATATCCCCAAAAAGAAGGAATAATTCCGACACCGCCGCCTTTTCGGCCTCACCGGACCGAACTTAAAGGACGCTTGTGTTCAAAACTCTTTGGGGACTTTACCACGAAAATAAATGTTTGTCCATTAAAAATTGGCCTCAAAACGTCAATATTTATGTGCTATGATATCGAATTCGGAACTCGTGTTGCATCAAAAAACAGAGTCCCCAAGGTCTTCATCATGGAGCTGCCGTTTCATGCTGCGGCGCGAGCAAGGCAAGGAAGTTTTCCGAGCAACGGGGAGGAGAAGGGAGATCGGTTGTTAATGTCAAGGCAATTCTGGAAAAGGGGCCTTCGGGCACTCGCCGCTCTGGTGCTGGCGGCGATGTTTTTCGTGCCCGTCGGCGCGGAGGCGATGCAGTATCATGTGACGCAGGCAGGCGCAGGGATGAAGAACGGTGACGGCTGGGGCAACGCCCTCGGCGAGGCGGAGTTTATCGGGGCACTTCAGGCCTCCCGAGCCGGCGACGTCTTCTGGGTGGCCGAGGGTTCGTACCGGCCCTCCACGACGGGCGACGTAGGCGCTTTCTTCGTCTTGAAGGACGGCGTGAAGTTCTACGGCGGATTTGACGGAACGGAGACGCAACTGTCCCAGCGAGACTGGAAGACCCACGTCACCGTCCTGACCGGCGATTTGGGAGGCGGAAGTCACAGCAAGCGTTCCGTCGTGCGGGCCGAAGGCTGCAGCCCATCCACGGTTCTGGATGGCTTCTCCATCGACGAGGGGCAGTCCGACTCAGATGTGAGCGGCGGAGGGATGATCATCTCGGGCGGAGCTCCGACCCTGGAGAATTGCACGTTCAGGAACAACAAGGCCAAAAATGGGGCGGGGCTGTATGTCCGCAACGCCAGCCCGTCCGTGGCGACCTGTGAGTTTCTGTCCAATACAAGTTACGGTCTCCCCTCGGACACATTCCGTGGCGGAGGGCTCTGCATTGAAGGCGGCAATCCGGTAGTGACAAACTGCCTTTTCCAAGGAAACACACTCAACGGCGACAAGAGCTACGGCGGCGGCCTCTGCAGCCTCGGCGGCAGCCCCGTGATCGTCGGCTGCACGTTTATCGGCAATCAGGTGGTCGGAATAAACGATGTCCCCAAGGGAGGCGGATTGTACGTTGAAGACGGCGACCCCATCGTGGCCAACTGCACGTTCAAGGACAACAGGACCGAAGGAGGCCATGGCGGGGGGGCAAGTTTCGCGGGCAGCGGCCGTCCCATTGCAGTCAACTGCACCTTCAATGGCAACAGCACACAGGGTGCCTCCGACAAGGCCGGAGGTATCGATGCCGTACCCGGAACGCAGGTCGCCAACTGCATCCTTTGGGGTAACGGCGACAAAGAGCTCTCCGACTCCGTTACCCCACGACACTGCGTCATCCAGAACTGGACGGGCGGCGGAACGGGCAACACCGCCAACGATCCCAAGCTGGCCGCCGGCCTCGCCGACAACGGCGGGCCGACCCAGACCCTCAAGATCGAGGTCGGCAGCTCCGCCAAGGACGCGGGGACTCTGGAGGGGCTGAGCGAAAGGGTCAAATTCCTGATCCGTATCGACCAGAGGGGGCATAAGCGCGACGCAACCCCGGACATCGGGGCCTACGAGGCAGACAGCTCCGGCCTTCCGACCCGGCACTTCATCTCCGTGCAGCCCGGCCAGGGCGGCTCCGTGCGTCCCGTACCTCCGGCCCAGCTCGGATCCTACGGCGGCGTGGAGGTGGACCCCAGCGGCAGCGTGAGCTTTACGATATCCGCCAACACGGGCTACGTCATAAGAGACGTGACGGTGGACGGCACGTCGGTGGGCGCCGTTTCCACCTACACCTTCAGCAACGTTACGGAAGACCACGCTCTGACAGCGGCGTTCCAGCACGTCGCATCTCCCGGTCCCAATCCTCCGGCCCCGGGACCCAACCTTCCGCAGCCGCCCGCATCCCCAGATGTCCCGCCGGTTTCCCCGGACATCCCTCCGGCATCGTCCGACGTGACGCCGGCTCCGGACATCCCCACCTCCCCGAGGGCCTGGACGGTGACGCTTGTTGAAACGGAGAGCCGGGACATCCTGCGGTCGGTCTTGACCGTCCCGTTCCGGTCGCCCCGGCGCATCGAAGCCGTCAGTGCAGACGTTCGTGGCTTCGAGCCTGGGTCCACGAGGACGGAGCTCGTTCTGAAGGCGAAGCCGGCCGCGGCCGCCTTGGGCGCGACGACGGTCAACGCCTGGTCTTATCTGTTGCGCGTGACGGGCAGCGTACCCCGAGCCGCCCTGAAGGACGCGGCGGTGACGGCGCTCCGCTATCGCTTCGAGAGCGAGACGAAAGTACGTACCCTTTCCTTCCCGAACGGCGGCATTTCCATAAGCGATATGGCTCCCGGGAAGGACGACAGCCCCAAATCCGGCAAGAGCGGCGGCGGATGCAGTGCGGGCTGGGGCGGCATGGCCCTGCTGGCGCTCGCGACTCTGGGCATCCGGCGCAGGCAGTAGGCCGGTTTCCCAGACAACCCTACGAAACGAGGCGACTCCTGGGCCGCCTCGTTTCGTATTTGTGAAAAACAGTGAAAGCCGAGAACCGCCACATCAGTCTCTCCGGACGCGATGGCACGCCACGAAATGACCGGGTGACACCTCCGTCAGCTCGGGGCGGAACTGGCGGCAGTGCTCGTCGGCCAGCGGACAGCGCGGGGCGAAGCGGCAGCCGCCCTGAAGGCCGATGGGGCTGCCCACCTCCCCGCTCAGGCGCACCCTCCGCGCGCTCATGGGGTTGTCCGGATCCACGTCCGGGATCGACGACAGAAGCGCCCGCGTGTAGGGGTGGAGCGGCCTCTCGTAGAGGGGAGTCGTGGCGGCCAGCTCCACCAGGGCCCCCAGGTACAGGACGCCCACTCGATCGGAGATGTGGCGCACCACGGCCAGGTCGTGCGCGATGAAGAGCGAGGTCAGCCCCAGGTCCTTCCGCAGCTCCACCAGAAGGTTGACGATCTGCGCCTGGATCGAGACGTCCAGGGCCGAGATGGGCTCGTCGCAGACCAGAAACTCCGGCTCCACGGCCAGCGCCCGCGCGATCCCGATCCGCTGGCACTGCCCTCCGGAGAACTCGTGCGGGTAGCGGGAGCGGAACTCCGGCCTCAGGCCCATCCGCTCCAGAAGGCGGCAGACCCGCTCCTCGCGCTCCCGCTCGTCCCTGTACAGGCGGTGGGCGTCCAGCCCCTCGGCCACGATGTCGCCAACGGTCATCCGCGGGTTCAGGGAGGCGTAGGGATTCTGCAGCACGATCTGCGCCCGCCTCTTGAAACGGAGACGCTCCGCGCCCCTGGCGGCGTGGACGTCGAGCCCGTCGAAGAGCACCCGCCCGGACGTCGCGGAATGGAGCCCCAGGATCGTCCGCCCCAGCGTGCTCTTGCCGCACCCGGACTCCCCCACGATCCCCAGGGTCTCCCCTCGGGCGACCGTAAAGCTGACGTCGTCCACGGCCCTCAGGGTGCGCCCCCCGGGGAGCCGGAAATGCCGGCAGAGCCGCTCTACGCGCAGCAAGGACGGGGCCGTCCGCGTTTCCGTCCGGCTCACGCCGCTCCCTCCTTCCGTGCGTCCCTTTTGGGGCACATTATCCCCTCCGGCACCGCGACGTGCGGCGCCAGGGGATGGCGCAGCCAGCAGCGCACCCGGTGCTCCCCGGACACCGAAAACTCCGGCGGCGCGGCCCGAGTACAGATCTCCATGCAGGTGTCGCAGCGCGGAGCGAAGGGACAGGCGGGCGGGGCGTCCGGGGCCTCGATCAGGTCGGGAGGCGTCCCGGAGAGGGAGTAGAGGTTCGGACGGCCCGATCCCCCCGGACAGGGCACCGAGCGCAGGAGCGCCCAGGTGTAGGGATGGGCGGGCCTGAGGAGCAGCTCCCGCTTGGGGGCGGTCTCGACGATCCGTCCCGCGTACATCACCTGAATGCGGTCCCCCACCTCCGACGCGACGCCCAGGTCGTGCGTCACCAGCAGCACCGAGAGCTCGAAGCGCCGCTGCAGCTCCCGGATCAGGTCCAGGATGTCGGCCTGGGTGGTGACATCGAGGGCCGTCGTGGGCTCGTCCGCGATCAGGACGCGGGGCGTCCCGATCAGGGCCGACGCGATCATGACGCGCTGGCGCATCCCCCCGGAGAGCTCGTGCGGGTACTGCCTCATCCGCGTCTCCGGGCTGGATATCCCCACGGTGTGGAGCATCTCGAGCACCCGAAGGCGCCGCTCGCGGGCCTTCAGCCGCGTGTGGAGCAGCAGGGTCTCCTCCACCTGTTCCCCGATCGTCAGGGTCGGGTCCAGACAGGTCGAGGGGTCCTGGAAGATCATCGCCAGGTTCCGGCCCCGGACGCGCTGCATCTCCCGCTCCGTCCTCCCCAGGAGGTCCTCGCCCCGAAACAGAATTCTCGAGCCCGCGGAGATCTCGGCCGTCTCCTCCGGAAGCAGGCGCATCAGGGCCCGGGCCGTCATGGACTTCCCGCAGCCGGACTCCCCGACCGTCACGAGCGTCTCTCCGGCACCCAGTCCGAAGGAGACGTCCCGGACGGCATGGAGGCGCCCGTCCCGGGTGTTCAGAAAGACGTTCAGGTCCCGGACCTCGAGGATTTTTTCGTCCACGGCTCAGTCCCTCGTTCGGGGGTCCAGCGCGTCGCGAAGCCCGTCGCCCAGCATCTGGAAGGAGAGCATGGTCAGGCTGATGAAGAGCGTGGGGAAGAACAGCTGCCAGGGATGGAAGAGCATCTGCTGCTGCGCGCCCGACGCCAGCGCGCCCCAGCTGGTCATGGGCGGCTGGATGCCCAGCCCGATGTAGGACAGGAAGGCCTCACCGAAGATGAAGAGCGGGATGTCGAAGGTGACCGCCACGATCATCACGCCCATGATGTTGGGGATCAGGTGCTTCCACAGAATTTTCCACGTCGAGGTCCCCAGCGCCCGGGCCGCCAGGACGAACTCCTGCTCCTTGATCTGGAGGATCTGGCCCCGGACCAGGTAGGCCATGTTGCACCAGCCCGTGAGGGTCATCGCGATCAGCAGGCTCGCCATCCCGCGCCCCAGGATAAGCGACACCAGGACCGCCAGGACCAGGTAGGGGATGCTGGAGAGCACGTCCGCCACGCGCATCATCAGGTTGTCGACGGAGCCGCCGAAGCCCGCGGCGACCCCGCCGTAGAGGAGCCCCAGCAGGATGTCGATCAGCGCGCCGGCGACGGCCACGATCAGGGACACCCGGCCCCCCACCCCAACCCGGGTGAAGAGGTCGCGCCCCATCCTGTCCGTCCCGAACCAGTGGGCCCGGGACGGACCCTGATTCTTCTCGGCCATGTTCAGCTCCTCGTGTCCGTAGGGCGTCAGCGCCGGGCCCGCGACGCAGAGCGCCACGATGAGCGCCAACAGCACCGCGGACACGAGGGCCGCCCGGTTCCGCCTCAGGCGGCGCCAGGCGTCCTGCCAGTAGCTCACGGACGGCCTAAAGGCGAAGGCGGCCTCGTCGGGCCGAGGGGCGAACCGAAAATCCTCCGGGCTCAGGGACTCGGCCGTCCCGACCGTTCCCGCGGGGCGGGACGGATCGCCCTCCCTCGCCGCTTCCGGGGCGGAGCGCATCACATTCATGCCGCACCTCCGCCGTCGCGGGCGAAGCGGATTCTGGGATCGAGGAGACCGTAAAGAACGTCCACGGCCAGCATCGACAGAATGTAGACCGCCGAAAGGAAGACCGTCTGGCCCATGATCAGGGTGTAGTCCCGGTCCCCGACCGAGGAGACGAAGTAAAATCCCAGCCCGGGCACGGAGAACAGGCGCTCCACCACGAAGGCCCCGCCGAACATCAGGGCGATCTGGGGCCCCAGCAGGGTCACGATGGGCAGAAGGGCGTTGCGCAGCACGTGGCGCCGGACCAGGCGAAAGCGGCTCATCCCCTTGGCCCGCGCGGCCAGGATGTAGTCCTGGCTCAGGACGTCCAGGCAGCTGGCGCGCATGAAGCGGGCGTACTGCGCCGTGGAGTAGAAGGACAGGGCCAGGGCGGGAAGCACGACGTGCGCGACGCTCCCCCAGCCCGTGACGGGAAACCAGCCCAGCCGCACGGCCAGGAAATACTGGAACAGCGAGGCCAGCACGAAGTTGGGGATCGACACGCCGAGGATCGCCAGGAGCATGACCGCGTAGTCCAGCCCCTTCCCGCGATGGAGCGCCGCCACGACGCCCAGCGCGATCCCGAGGCCAGCCCCCCAGAGGATGGACGTCAGCCCCAGCACCCCCGAGACGGGGGCGTAGCGGGCGAGAATGTCCCCGACGCTCCGTCCCCGGTAGCGCAGCGACTCTCCCAGGTCCCCCTCCGTCAGCAACCGCTTCCAGAAGAGCCCGTACTGCTCCAGCAGGGGCCTGTCAAAACCGTAGCGCTCGAAGGTCTGCCGGCGCAGGGCCTCGGGTAGCTTCTCCGTCATGGCCTCGATGGGGTTGCCCGGCACGGAGTGGATGATGAAGAAGGTCGCGCTCGACGCCACGAACAGGGCGACGAGCGCATAGACCAGCCTTTTGAGAACGAAGCGCGACATCGAAGCGTTTCCCCTGGCCTCTGCTCTGAAAGGACGCTACTTTTCGATGGAGACGGTCTTGTAGAGCATGGCGGTGAAGAGGGGCGCTTCGAATCCCTTGACGTAGGGATGGAGGTAGTTGAACCCGGTGGAGTAGGCGTAGGGGGCGATGGTGCCCTCGTCCAGCAAGAGGCGCTCCGCCTCGGCGTAGTTCTTCGCCCGCAGGGCCTTGTCGGCGCTTTGCCCCGCCTCCCGGACCAGGGCGTCGTACGTCCCGTTCGACCAGCCCGTGGGGATGGTCCGGGTGCCCGTGATCCACAGGTCCATCATGGCCGAGGGGTCGTTGAAGTCCGCGTAGTAGGATTTGTAGCCCATCTGGTAGTCCAGGTTGCGGTTGCGCTCCTGGAACACGGGCCACTCGACGGGGTCGAGCTCCAGGGTGACGCCCAGGCGCGTCTTGTAGGCCTGCTGGAGGTACTCCGCGAAGTCCCGGGTGGCGTTGTAGCACATCAGGGTGACCTTCAGCTCCTCGGGGGCCCCGCTCATCCCCAGCTCCTCGAGCCCCTCGGACAGGAGCGCCCTGGGGTCGGGATGGGCCTCGGCCATCGCCTTGACGGGCTCCCCGGCCAGCTTGCGGAAATTCTCGCCGTCCAGACCCATCGCCGGCGGCAGCCAGCCCCAGGCGGCCGGCTCCAGCCCCTGGGTGAAGTCCCTGTGGATCTCCTCCCGGTCGAGCGCGAGGCTGAACGCCTGGCGCACCTTCCTGTTGGAGAACGGCGGGACCTGCTGGTTGAAGAAGACGTACTTGGTCTCGGGCATGTAGACGACCTCCTTGACGTAGCCCCCCTTCCGAAGGGGCTTCTCGTCCAGCTTCTTCGCCCATTCCACGGAGTAGACGGAGGTGATGTCCAGCCCTCCGTTCTCGAAATCGCCGATCTTGGCCGCCTCCTCGGCGACGATCTTCATCACGAGCCGGTCCAGCTTCACGCTCTCCGCGTCCCAGTACAGGGGGTTCTTCACGAAGGTCAGGGAGCTGTTGTGAACCCACTCCTCGAGGTTGAAGGGCCCGCAGCCCACGATCTTGTCCGCGTCCGTCCCGTAGGCGTCCCCGTGCTTCTCCACGACGTCGCGCCGCGCGGGGAACATAGCCGTGCCCGCCGCGCTCTGGAGCAGATACGGGACCGGGTGCTCCAGGCGGATCACGAGCGTCCGGTCGTCGGGGGCCTCGACCCCGGCCTCGGAGAGGGGCTTCTTCCCCAGCAGGACGTCGCCCGCGTTTCGGATGAAGCGGATCTTGCCCGAGATGGGGGACGCGGTCGCGGGGTCCAGCACGCGGGAGATGCCGTAGACGAAGTCCGCGGCCCGCAACGGCTCGCCGTCGGCCCACTTCATCTCCCTCAGGCGGAACGTCCAGGTCAGGCCGTCCTCGCTGGTCTCCCAGGACTCCGCACAGGCGGGGGCGACGACCTCGCGGCCGTCGCGGACGACGACGGCGGTCAGCCCCTCGATGACCTGGGAGCCCACCAGCGCGGAGTAGTAGTCGGAGACCCGGGCCAGGTTGAAGGAGTCCGGCTCCCCGTCGATGGGCACGCGGAGCTCGCGGGACGCATCCCCGGCAAGGGCCGCTCCGGCAAACGCCATCGAAACGATCAGGCAAAACGACAACAGAGAAACTCTCCATCTTCCAGTCATGGTCGATAACTCCTTTCGGTCCTCGGCCGCCCTCCGCGAAAGGACGGGGAACGGCCCACCGGACGGGACGAACGCAGAAACCCAACGGGCAGGAGCAACGGTGCTCATGTTTTTCCGGAATCCATTATATCAGCGCGCCTCGGGCGCCGATCGCCCCCGACGCGCCTGCTTTTGCGCCAGAAGCGCCGCGCCCAGCGCCCCGGCGAACTGCGAGTCCGGGCTGACCCGCACGGCGCAGCCCAGCCGCCTCTCCAGGAGGCCGACCAGATTCCGGCTCCTGGACACCCCTCCGGTGAAGGCCACGGGCTCGTGCAGCCCCACGCGCCGCAGCATCCCCTCCGCGCGGGAGGCGACGGAGTCCAGCAGCCCCAGCGAGAGGGCCCGCTTGTCGACCCCCCGGGCCAGGAGCCCCACCACCTCGGACTCCGCGAACACCGTACACATGCTGGAGACGGCGTGGGGCTCGATATCCGGCAGCGCGCTGAAGTCCTCGAGCGTGCAGCCCAGCATCATGGCCATGTTCTGCAGGAAGCGCCCCGTCCCCGCGGCGCACTTGTCGTTCATCAGGAAGTTGACGACGTTCCCGTCCCGGTCCAGGGCGATGGCCTTGCTGTCCTGACCGCCGATGTCCAGAATCGTGCGCACCCCGCAGCGCTCGTCCCCGTCCCGAAACAGGTAGCGGGCCCCCATGGCGTGGCAGGAGATCTCCGTCACCCGGCCGTCGGCCTTC
The DNA here is from genome assembly GCF_003860125.1 of Fretibacterium sp. OH1220_COT-178. Classification (NCBI taxonomy): domain Bacteria; kingdom Thermotogati; phylum Synergistota; class Synergistia; order Synergistales; family Aminobacteriaceae; genus Fretibacterium; species Fretibacterium sp. OH1220_COT-178. Next base: position 44,648 of record NZ_RQYL01000017.1, read on the forward strand.
ACCGCGTTGCGCCCGTAGCCGGTGGCCACCGTCCGCCCGAGCCCCTCCGGATCAAGGGCGTTCCGCCGGAGCAGCTCGGCACACGCCTCGTCCCCCGCCTCGCCGGGGTTCCATCCCGTGGGGGCGACGCGGCGGTCGATCCATTCCCCGTCGCGCATCAGAACGGCCTTGACGGCCACCGAACCGATGTCGACCCCGATCGTCCAGAGGGGCCGCGCCGGCGCGCCCCCCCGATCCCTCGCCTCCATGCCCCGCCTACCCCATCATCTCGACGAAGGCGCCCATGCGCGTGGCGAGCTGCTCGACGTCGCCCTGATAGTAGTCCGTCTCCACGGTGATGCAGGGGACCCCGACGCGCTCGTGCACCTGAAAGGTCTCGACGTTGTACGTGTGGCACGCCTGGAGGATGAGGTCCACCACCCCCTCGGCGGCGTAGTCGCCGACCAGGCCCTCCAGCAGGTCCAGGCGCTTGTCGTTCGGCGTCATGCAGGAGCAGGGGATGCCCAGGTACTTCCGGGCCAGGGCCTCGTAGGGCGGCAGCGACTCGTCCGTCAACTCGTAGGAGGGCTTGATGCCCCCGCAGTTCTCGAAGGCGACGATCACGCCCCCGTTCTCCTCGATGGCGTCGAACACCTTCTCCACGCTCTTTCCGGTGGGGCAGCCCGTGACGATGATGCGCCGCGCGTCCGGGGACACGCGACGTTCGCCCGCGTCGTAGTTCTCGCGCAGCCTGAGCGTCAGGGTGCGGATCAGCTCGAGCGCCTCGGGGTCGCCGAAGGAGAGCCGGAAGAACTCGTTCACCATATGGACGTCGCGCCCCGAGATCGGGGCCGGGTTCCGCCGGGAGAGCGCGTAAAACTCCGTCATCGTGCGGCGCTCCTCGTTGCGCCAGGCGATCTCGCGCCTCAGCGCCTCCTCGGTGATCGTGACGCCGAGGGCCTCCTCCAGCCTGCGGGCCAGGCGCTCGATCTCGACGCGCCACTGCTCCACGGCGTCCTCGGAGACGGTCTGGGGGAGCTGCATGACGTAGGTCGGCTTCAGCCGGTTCAGCAGCTCGTACATCTTCTTCTTGCCGTCGCAGGTCGTCTCCCCCACGACCAGGTCGCAGAAGTGGAAGTAGGGGCAGGTGTCGGTCAGGGCGAAGCCGTAGCTCGCCTTGATCAGCGGGCACAGGTTGCGCGGCAGATGCTCCTCCGCCGCCGCGATGGGTTTTTCGCTGGTGGCGCAGAGGACGGCCGGGATGGCTCCCGCGGCCCGGATCACCTCGTAGGGCGTGTAGGCGCAGTAGCAGCCCACCACCTTACGCCCCGCCTCCACGGCCTCCTTGATCCGCACCGGCCCGGCGGGGATCGCCTCCCTCATGGTCTCCAGGATGGTATCGATGTCGTGCATGGCACACAGCCCCCCTATCGAACGTCTACGCCGCGGGTCCTGCGCCGTCGCGCGGCCAGGGCGTAGAACGAAACGGAAAACACCAGCACGAGGCCGTGCACGAAGCGCGTCCAGAAGCCGGACCACCCCGCGCTGACGACCCCCGCCTCGATCATGCCGATCACCGCGGTGCCGGCCATCGTCCCCCACACGCTTCCGCTTCCGCCGTACACGGAGGTCCCGCCGATGAAGACGGAGGCGAAGACCAGCAACAGGTACCCCTCCCCCTGGGTGGGCCACCAGTTGGCGAGCTCCAGGCACGCCAGAATGCCCGAGAACGCGGACATCAGCCCCAGCAAGGCGAACACCCCCACGCGGGCGCGTGCCACGGGAAGCCCCATCATCCGCGCAGCCTCCCGGTTGTCGCCGATGAAGCGCAGCGTGTCCCCCCAGGCGGTGCGGTGCAGGAACACGGCCGTCACGACGGCGAGCCCCGCGGCCCAGAGAAACTGCGCCGGGACCGTGCCCCCCGCGCGCCCGACGAACAACGAGGCGGCGGGAAGCCCCCGGACGAAGGGGAGCGCCACCGCGAGCCCACCGGAGAGCAGCATCACGCAGCCCCTCCAGAGGAAGTCGAACCCGATCGTCACGACGATCGAGGGCACCCCCGTCCCGACGACGACCAGCCCGTTGATCAGGCCGATGCCGGCGCCCACGGCCAGCCCGGCAGCGAGCCCCGCCAGCGGCGAACCCGTGGCACGGGTCACGACGGCGAACAGGAAGCCGGACATCGCCATGTTGGACGCGAAGGAGAGGTCCATCTCCCCCGCCACGACGACCAGCGTCATCCCCATCGCGACGATCGCCACGAAGGGGATGGTGGTCATGAACGAGACGTAGATGTAGCGCGAGAGAAACGTGGCGGGCGCCGTCAGGACGAAGAACCCCCAAAGCAGCAGGAGCACCGCCGTGATGGGGAGCTGGGGCGCGAGGCGCGAGCGGAGGCCCGGCGAGGCGGTCATCGTGCGGCCTCCCTGAGGCGGGCCACCAGTCCGTCCAGCGTCAGCCCGCCGCGCGTCCAGTCCCCGGCGTTGCGCCCGTGCGAGAGGACGACGAAGCGGTCCGCGACCGCCCAGACGTGATCGATGCTGTGGGTGATGAACACGACGGACTTGCCCTGCGCCCGCACCCCCCGGATGAAATCCAGCACCTTGTCCACCTCGCTCAGGGCCAGGGCCGTGGTCGGCTCGTCCAGGACCACGAGCTCCGCCTCGAAGAGCATGGCGCGCCCGATCGCCAGCCCCTGCCGCTCCCCGCCCGAGAGCACGCCGGCCCTCGTGTCCGGGGTCAGCCGGGTCCCCCCGAGCCCCATCCGGGCCAGGAGCTCCGCGGTGATGCGGCGCTCCTCCTCCGCGTCGATCAGCCCCCAGCGGGTCCTCAGATGCCGCCCCATGAAGACGTTCCGCCAGAGGGACTGCTGCAGGCCCAGGGCCCGATCCTGATAGACGGTCTCGATCCCCATGACACGCGCTCCCGACACGTCGAACCGCGCCATATCGACGGCACGGCCCCCGAAGGAGAAGGTCCCGGAGTCCGCCCGGTGCAGGCCCGAAAGGACCTTGATCAGGGTGGACTTCCCGGCCCCGTTGTCGCCCAGGAGCCCCACGATCTCCCCCGGGTTCACGCAAAAATCCACGCCCCGCAGGGCCTCGACGCTCCCGAAGGACTTACGGATGCCGCGCAACTCGACCAGCGCGGCACCCGAGCCCTCCTCCCGCTTTTCCTTTCGGTCCAATATTCAGCGCACGCCCTTCTCCGCCAGAGGGGCGATCCTCTCGATGTTCTCCTTGTCCACGAATCCGCCCGCCGTGTCGATCACCAGGCCGCCGAAGCCGCAAAGGTGCGACTGGACGAGGTTCACCACGGCCAGGTACCCGATGAGATAGGGCTGCCCCTCGCCCACCAGGTCCAGGTAGCCCGACCGCAGGGCCTCCGCCGTCGCGGGCGAGAGGCTGAACCCCGCGACCGCCACCCGATCGGGCTTCATCCCCGCGGCGCGAAGGGCGTTTCCGGACTGCGCGGTCAGGGCCCCGTGGTCGATGACGACGAGCCTGCAGTCCTCGTTCGAGGACAGGTATCCGGTCAGGACCGGTCCGCCGAGGGTCGCGTCCTTGTTGATCTCCGGGGAGATCTCGATGTAGTCCGCGGTCAGCCCCGCCCTCTCGAACACGTCCAGGATGGCCTGGGCGCGTCGGCCGCGGCCGGGAAGGCTCTTGAGCCCCCAGACGAGGACGCGGTCGCCCTTCTCGAGCCCGAACTGCGCGACGCAGCGCTCGGCCAGCATCTTGCCCTGGTTGTAGTTGTCGGGGCCGATGAGCCCGAACCCGCGGGCCTGATACTTCCGGTGCAGGCGGGGCAGCGGCGTGTCGACGCAGGTGACGAGGGCCCCCTGGGCATAGGCCTGGTCGATCAGGGGCTCGTAGGCGTCGTCGCCGGGAACCCCGATGACGACCATGCCGTCCGGCTTCGAGGCCAGCCCCTGACGGAAATTCTCCAGCATCTTCTCGGCGCTCCAGTCGGAATAGACGAACGTGATGTCGACGTCCAGGTCCTTGGCGGCCGCGGCCGCCCCGTTCTGGAGGACCGTTCCGTAGGACTCGCCCGGACCGCCGCCGGTGTCGAACCAGATTTTCAGCCTCTTCTCGGCCTCCTTGGCCGGCGCACCGAGGGCCACGGACGGGAACAGAACGAACGCGAGCAAAAGCAGGGCGATCCTCTTCACACAAACGCACTCCCCTTCGAAAAAACAGGACGAAAGCGCATCCCTCCCGGCAGGAGAGCGCGCGACAAAACGCTCCGTACCCTGAAGGGCACGAGGCATCCACATTCAATACAGACAATACGAGCGTCGATGGGCAACCCCGCAGAGGGGTCAACGAACGGTACGGCGAAGGGCGAAGCTTATGACAGGCTCAGGCTCGAACGAGGAGCGAACGGCCTTTCGAAGGACCGCACCGAACGATGCATCCCGTGCACCGCGATCCGGCACGTCAGGAATAACCGAGCATGGCGATCCTCCTCCTCCGAAAATCTCGGCGCCCGCACCCCCCGGGTACGAACGGCCGGCGGTTCCCCCAGGATGGAGGGAACCGCGCGTAAGTATGCGCCAAACGGGGCGGAAAAGTCAAGGGGAATTGCCGCGGTCGGCCCTTCTAGTCCCGGGCCGAGCGCCCGCGCTCCAGGATGCGCGTCGTGGAGAGCCCCTCCACCAGCGGCAGGATGACCACCTCATCCGCGTACTCCCGGCCCGGCAGGTCCTCGGCCCTGTAGTCGCCGCCCTTGGCCAGCACGTGAGGGCGCAGCCGTTCGAGCAGCGCGGCGGGCGTGTCCTCGTCGAACACCACCACCAGGTCCACCGGCCGGAGCGCCGCCAGCAGCCGCGCCCGGTCCTCCTCCGCATTGACGGGCCTCGTCGGCCCCTTGAGCGCCCGCACGGACCGGTCGCTGTTCAGCCCCACCACCAGGCGGTCCCCCAGTGAGCGGGCCCGCCGGAGGCTGTCCAAATGCCCGGCGTGCAGCACGTCGAAGCAGCCGTTGGTGAAGACCACCCGCAGCCCCTCGTCCCGCCAGCCGCGCACCAGCCGGGCCGCCGTCGGCGCGTCCGCGACGGGGCTGAAGAGGTGCGCCGCCTCGCGCGAGCACTCGGCCAGCAGCTCCCGGTCCGAGACCGGACAGGTCCCCGAGCGGGTGACCACGAGCTGCGCCGCCTCGTTGGCCATGCGGGCGGCGGGCTCCAGGCCGAACCCCGCCGCGGAAAAGGCCGCCAGGACCGCGATGACGGTGTCCCCGGCGCCGCTGACGTCGAAGACCTCGACGGGCCGCGCCGGAATGTGGACCGCCCCCTCCCCGATCAGGCTCATTCCCTGCGAGGAGCGGGTCACCAGCAGGCGGTCGATCCCCGAACGGACACGAGCAGCCTCCCCGGCCGACTCCACGCCGACGTCCCGGTTGTCGACGGGGACGCCGCAGACCGCCGCCAGCTCGCCCAGATTGGGCGTGGCGACGGACGCGCCGCGGTACTTCGACCAATCCGAGCCCCGCGGGTCGACGAACACCGGCACGTCAAGGGAACGGGCCAGCGTCACGACCGCCGCACAGAGCTCGGGGGTGCAGAACCCCAGCCCGTAGTCGGAGAGCACCACGGCCCCCGCCCCCCCGGCGAGGGCTCGCTCCAGGAAGCGGAGCGCCGCCTCTGCCTGCTGCTCCTCCACGGGCTCGATCGTCTCCTGGTCGAACCGAGCCACCTGCTGGCCCCCGCAGATCAGGCGGCTCTTGGTCAGGGTCGGGGAGCGGCGGGGCAGGAGTTCCGCCTGGATGCCGAGCGCCTCGAGGTGCGAGCGGACGCGCTCCGCCGGAGGATCGGACCCGACGGCGCCCGCCAGCAGGACGCGGCAGCCCAGTCCTCGGAGGTTCGCGGCGACGTTGCCCGCACCGCCCAGGTTGTCGCTCTCCGAGCCGCAGACGACCACGGGGATGGGGGCCTCGCGCGACACGCGGGAGGTGGCGCCGGAGAGGTAGCGGTCCAGAACCACGTCGCCCAGAACCGCCACGGCGACGTCGGCCATGCGTCCCGAGCGGAGAAAGTCGATCAGGGGTCGGAGGGACGACAAGCGGTCCGGCACGTCAGTCCCCCCCGCGCTCCGCAAGCACCGCCGGGCGCCCGATGGAGAGGTAGTCGAACCCGCGGCGCCGCATTTCGGACCGGGAGTAGAGGTTGCGGCCGTCCACGACGACGGGCTGCCGGAGCAGCCGCTTGATCCGGTCGAAGTCCGGCTGACGGTAGATGTCCCACTCCGTCACCACCACGAGGGCGTCCGCGCCGTTCACCGCATCGTAAGGCTCGTGGACGTACACGAGCCCCCGTCGGTCGCCGAGGACCTCGCGGGTCTCCTCGATGGCCCGGGGATCGTGGGCCTGCACCCGGGCTCCGGCCTCCAGAAGGCTGCGGATCAGGGTCTGGGCCGGGGCCTCGCGGGTGTCGGAGGTCTTAGGCTTGAAGGCCAGCCCCCACAGGGCGACGGTCCTGCCGGAGAGGTCGCCCAGCCGGGCCGAGAGCTTCTCGAACAGCACCCCCTTCTGGCGCTCGTTCACCTCGTCGACCGCGGTGAGGATGCGGGGCTCGTAGCCCGCGTTCCGCGCGAAGTCGCGCAGCGCCCGGACGTCCTTGGGGAAGCACGAGCCGCCGTACCCGCAGCCCGCGTAGAGGAACTTGGAGCCGATGCGGCTGTCCGTCCCCATCGCGCGGCGCACGTCCTCCACGTCGGCGCCCACGCGGTCGCAGACGCCGGCCATCTCGTTCATGAAGGAGATGCGCGTCGCCAGCATGGCGTTTGCGGCGTACTTCGCCATCTCCGCCGACGCGATGTCCATGAAGAGGAGCCGGGACGGCTCCAGGAAGGAATAGAGGGCGCTCAGGCGCTCCCGGGCCTCAGGGCAGTCCGTGCCCAGCACGACCCGGTCCGGCTCCAGGAAGTCGCGCAGCGCGGCCCCCTCGCGCAGGAACTCCGGGTTCGAGGCCATCGACAGGACGAACCCGGCCGAGCGCGCCCTCAGCTCCTCGCCGATCCACGCCTTGACCCTGGGGTTGGTGCCGACCGGGACGGTCGACTTGACGACCGCCAGCAGGTCGCCCGTCATCCCCCGGCCCACGCTCCGCGCGGCGCTCTCGACGTAGGAGAGGTCGGCGCTGCCGTCGGGGGCCGACGGGGTCCCCACGGTGATGAAACAGACGTCCGCGCCCCTCAGGGCCTCCCCGACGTCCGAGGTGAAGGAGAGCCGCCCCTCCGCAATGTTGCGGACCATCATCTCCGCCAGGCCCGGCTCGTAGAAGGGCACCTCGCCCCGCCTCAGGGCCTCCACCCGCTCCAGATTCGTGTCCACGCAGACCACGGTGTTGCCAAACTTGGCCAGGCACGTCCCCGTGACCAGCCCCACGTATCCCGTTCCGATCGCCACCAGCTTCATCGATCACATCTCCGCCTTCGCAACAATCTACGGAGCACCGCCGCGGACCCCGAAAGGCCCGGGCATCCCCGCCCCCCGCCTCCGACGCCGAAAAACTCAGTCCTCGATGACCCCCATCGCGTCCGAGGACTCGGGAAGGATCTGTCCGCCATCCACCACGAGGGCCTGCCCCGTGATGAACCTGGCCTTGTCGGACCCCAAAAAGGCCATGGCGTAACCGATGTCCTCGGGAGTCCCCAGGCATCCCAGGGGGATCGACTTCGTCATGGTCTCGAGGTATTCCTCGCCGAGCCCCTGAAGCCCCTCGGTAAGGACGTTTCCGGGCTGCACCGCATTGACCCGGATGCCGTAGGGCGCCAGCTCGATGGCGGCCGAGCGCATGAACCCCAGCTGGGCGGCCTTGGTGGCCCCATAATGGCTCCAGCCGGTGAAGCCCGTGATGGGCCCCGTGATGGAGGAGGTGATGAGGACGGCCCCGCCGCCCTGCGCCTTCATGATCGGGACGGCGGCACGCACGCAGAGGAAGAGCCCCTTGACGTTGACGGCGTTGATCTGGTCCCACTCCTCCTCGCTCATCTTGGCGATGGTGGACATGGGGAAGATCCCGGCGTTGCTGCACAGGACGTCCAGGCTCCCCATGCGCGAGGCCGCGTCCTTGACGAGGCGCTCGGCGTCGTCCGCCCGGCTCACGTCCGCAGGGCAGGAGAACACCTCGCCATAGGCGGAGAGGTCCCGAACCGCATCGCGCAGCTGCTCCTCCCCGCGGCCCGCAATCATCACCCTGGCCCCCTCCGTCAGGAAGGTCTTGGCGATTCCCTTGCCGATCCCCTTGCTGGCGCCCGTCACCAGCGCCGTCTTTCCCTCGAGCAGTCCCACGACGATCACCTTGCCTTTCTCGCTTGATACAGGGTATTAAACCAACTCTCGCGAATTTAGACAACCGTTTTTCGGCCCGTTCCGCGCAGGGAGAGGCGTATCTCAAAACAAGGACAACCGCAGACGGTGCTGTTTCATTCCGACCGAGGGAACCCATGTACCTCGGAGCACTTTTGATGCTTTTGGGATGAGCGTAACGCCGTGCAGTCTTTCTCTGCACCTGGCTGTCCGTACAAATATATACGGCGGTGGGGTCCTTCTTCAAATTTTTCACGAAAGGAGGAGTCGAACCGAAGGCATTTTCGTAACCAAAAGGGAACTCAAGCCTTCCTCATTTGTGTACATCAAGGGCTTTTACAACTCCAAATAGCCTACATTGTCCCCGATGGTACTCTGTAGCAGGACGAAAAAGAAGCTATGTTTACCTCATATCATGATTTCTTCGCTTATCGTGTCTTTTTTCTTGACTAGAGCCCACAAAAAAACGTCAAAATGTTGCTTTTAATTCGACGAGAAGTATAATGTAATCATCTTGTATTACAAGTTGGACTTGCTTGTGAGCTGTTTTTGTCTTGGATTGCTGTTTGTTGACGGCAATAGAAGCTCGTATTTCTAGGCGTCTGGAACTTTATCAGCGTTTCTCTGGCTCTCGGAATTTAAGCAGAACACAATAAAATCTTGAGGAGGAGCGGATCATGAGGAAAGCAGTGGCAGTCTTTGGCGTTGTCGCGTTATCGATAATGTTTGTGGCCTCCGGATGCCTCCGTGCAGGAGCGAACGAGCTGGTGTTTCAATTAGCCATGGTGGATCCTGAGACTTCTCCATACTACAAGGGAGCAGCAAAAGTTGCTGAAGAGGTTGCAGCGGCCACCGATGGAAGGATCAAGATCAAAATAGCCGCCGGTGGTACGCTTGGAGGGGAGCGCGACACCGTTGAGCTTGCAATGACGGGTGATATTGACATTGCTACGGCAGCGAATTCAGTGATGACTAATTTCATCCCCGAGATGAGTATCTTGGATCAAGCCTTTTTATGGTCCAACGCAAAACAAGCACATGCGGCAGTGGATGGCCCCGTCGGAGTGCTCATTCAAGAAAAAGCAAAGAAACTCGGTCTGCATGTGATCGGCTATATGGAGTCCGGGTTCCGGAATGTCTTTTCGGTAAGGCCCATAGCAAAGATTGAGGATTTTACCGGAATCAAGATTCGAACCATGCAGAATCAGTACCACATGACAGCGTTTAGCGCCTTCGGGGCAATGCCTGTCGCAATGGCGGCCGGGGAACAGTTTACGGCACTACAGCAGGGAACCATCGACGCAGCGGAAAACGCAATTGCAAACTGCTGGAACAATGGCTTCTATGAAGTTACGAAGAACATCACATATTCCAATCACGCATTTGTCTACATCCTCCTCTGCATGTCAAACGAGGCGTGGAACAAAATCCCGGAAGATTTGCGTGAACCTTTCCTTTCAGCAGTTAAACGGGGTTGTGATGCCGAGCGCCAATATCTCGTCGAAGCCAACGAGGATGCCACAGAGAAACTCAAGGGAGCCGGCGTCGCCTTTCACAATATCGACCACATGACATTGAAAACCGCCTACGAGAAGGCAGCCAAAGAAAAAGGGCTGAAGTTTGATCCTGCATGGGAAGCTGCCGTTACCGAAGTCCTCGCCTCAGTTAAATAAAGGCCTGTTCTGAGAACGACCGGTTTAAAAGGCAACGGAATCTCTATTAGACTGAGGGCCTCCGTTGCCTTAATTATTGATCGGCGACTGGGGGAATCATGAAGCGTATTTTGAGTTTCTGCCAAAAGATGGAGAATGCGATCCTGGTTGTTACGTTTTCGTCCATGGTGTTGATGTTTTTTGTCCAGGTTCTTAACCGAAATATCTTCAAGTTACCCGGACTAGCTTGGCTTGAGGAGTTGGCGACGTATTGCCAGATCTACATGGTGCTGATCGGCACGGAAATCGGTCTTCGAGACGGTACTCAAGTATCCGTTACAGCTGTTATTGACTGTCTGAAAGGACGAGCCTACAAAATCGTCCGAATCCTGGCAAAGATCATCGTCATCGTGTTCTCCGGAACACTCGCATTCAGTACGATCCGGCTCCTTCGAGTGCAATTACTGAGCGGCCAGACATCCTCCGCAATGGGCATTCCCATGGTAATTCCCTATTTTGCACTGACTCTGAGTTTTACTGTCATTACGCTGGTACAGAGCGCAAGCCTGGTTGGAATGCTGAAGGATTGCAATCCTCACCTCATAGGCACAAAGGAGGAAAGCTCCGAGAAGGAGAGGGAGGAGAACATATGACAGGCATCTTGTTGTTCGGCAGCTTCGCGTTGTTTCTAATTCTCGGGGTTCCCATCGCCCTGTCGCTGAGCGCAGCAACAATGTTCACGATCGTGGCGAGTTCAGACGTGTCGGCTTCAATCTCCACAGTTGCTCAAAGGATCTATGGAGGCTTGGAGTCCACATCTATCATGGCCATAGCTTTTTTCGTTCTGGCGGGCAATTTGATGACCAAAGGTGGAATTTCGCGTCGTATCGTGGATTTTGCGAATTCCATTATTGGTGGAGTCCGTGGAGGCATGGCACTTGCCTTAGTTTTGGCATGCGCTTTCTTTGCAGCGCTCTCTGGCTCTGCCCCGGCAACAGTAGTAGCTATCGGAGTCATGCTTTACGACGATATGGTGCGTATCGGATATCCTCCCAAACGAGTGGCAGGACTTCTGGTTATTTCAGGAGGATTGGGCCCCATCATTCCCCCCAGCATCATCATGGTGATCTACGCAACGCTCACGGGAGCATCGGTTGGAAATATGTTCCGCTCCGGAATGCTGATTGGTATTATCATCATGCTGGCGCTAATGGGCGTGGGGGCCTACTATGCCTATAAAGAATCCTGGCCCAAAGCGAGGAAGAAATATTCTATCGGCGAGTTCTGGGTCTCCGCTATTAAGGCAATCCCTGCCCTGATGCTGCCAATCATCATATTGGGCGGAATTTACAGCGGTTTTCTGACTCCCACGGAGTCAGCTGCAGTTGCGGTTGTCTGGGCATTGATCGCCGGAATGTTCATCTATGGAGAAATTCATGCATCAGATCTCGTGCCAATTCTTCTGCAATCGGCAAAGAGTTCTGCGATGATCCTTTTTATCATCGGAACCTCGACAGCCTTCTCCTGGCTTTTCACTTTTACCGGACTCTCCCGTTCGCTAGTCGCCTCCGTTTCTGCGATGAATCTCGGTCCTTCACTTTTTTGTGTCGTGGTCGCGGTTGTCTTGCTGGTGTTTGGAACCTTCATGGAGGGTATTGCCATAGCTGTGCTTCTGGTCCCCGTGCTCTGGCCAATAGCTCAGAACATGGGTATTGATATCATCCACTTTGGCATGATCGTGTGCATCTCAAACGTTATTGGAACAATGACCCCTCCCGTAGCCGTAAACATCTTCGCAGCATCTTCCGTAACGAAACTCAAGATGGGGGATATCTCCAAGGCAGGCATCCCTTTCTTTGTCGCTTACCTGATGGTTTTTGTGTCCGTGGTCTTGGTCCCCGCACTGAGCAAAATAATGGTGCGATAACACCCCACCTCGGACGATTTTAGACGCCCTCGGCAAAGAACACGCAGAGAGTCTATCATGTCGCTTCAAGCAAAGTTAAGTGTCATCCAACAGGTTTCAGAATATCTGAAGGCACATATTCAAGATGGAAGCTGGCCTGTCGGGAGTAAGATTCCGTCCGAGAATACCTTGGCCCATATCCTGGGGGCCAGTCGTGCAAGCATCCGGGTTGCCATACAGCAGTTTGTCGGCGTGGGGGTGCTTGAAAGCTGGCAGGGCAAGGGGACTTTCGTGAAGAGGGACATTTTGGATGTGTTTCCCAGCAAAGACTCTGTCCTGGCACAAAAGACCTACATGGATATCGAGAAGGTCTTAGAATTTCGCAGCTTTCTAGAACCCGAAGGATGCCGTATCGCCGCTAGGAATCCGACACCTGAATTGATACAGGCGCTGGAACGGCATTTACGGAATATGATGGATAATATCGGTAACAGGAAGGTTTTTGTAGAACAGGATATCCTGTTTCACAAGTGCATTGCGCAAGGTTCAGGCAATATGCTTCTGGAAAAAAGCCTCTCAGAGGTGTTTAACGCAACCTTCTTGTTTCATCTTCAAATGAACGAAATATTTGGTTATCAGGATGGAATTTATTATCACTCTATCATTTTAAATGCGATTCGAAATAAAAAAACCAAATTAGCCCGAAAGTTGATGGATGAGCATATACAACAAGCCATTGCCCATTTGAAAGCTCAATAGCGACCGGTCTCTTAGGGCAAAAAGACAAAATTCCGTTGCGGTTCTTTGTAGAGTCGTTTGAGACGAATGTACAACAGGAGGACCTGGAGATGAATCCAAACCGTTTGCGCATGGAACGTTGGAGAGTACAATCCCCCGAGGAGCCAGGGTTCCACCCTGTGATCATTCCCGATAAAAGCGAATGCCGTGTAGCACACGTATACCGACTAAACTTACAAAAAAACAAAGATTTTCTGATTGAATCCGGTAATTTGGAACTGCATCCCATCCTTATAGATGGCAACACATATTTGGGTGGACATCCCTCGCTCGATCAGGAAATGAATAAATTTGATTCTTTCTACATCCCGGCACAGACTTCCGTAACCTTAACAGCCTTGGAGGATAGTGTGTTCTACATTGCTGGAGCTCCCTATGAAGGGATCGGAGAGGCGGTTTTCCGTAAATACGATCCTGACCTGCCTATTGGAGAAATCCACCAGATCCATGGAGAGGGAGCGGGACGGCGTGAGGTGATGTTCACGCTAGCCACAGGAACACCGGCATCTCGGCTCATTTGTGGATTGACTTGGGGTGGCAATGGATCTTGGACCAGTTGGCCTCCACATCAGCACGAAAAGGATTTGGAGGAGGTTTATTGTTACCTCGACATGCCCGCGCCCGCCCTCGGTTTCCACATCAGTTATCTTGAAAGTGGCGGCATGGTGGACTCTGTTGTCCATCCAGTCCGCTCCGGAACAATGGTCGAGGTCCCCTGCGGATATCATCCTACAGTAGCCCCTCCTGGAATACGGAATACTTACTTTTGGGTGCTGGCCTCTTTTTCGGCTAAACAGCGCCGATACGATCTGGCTATTCCAGATCCTGAATATCTGAAGTTTTGAATGCTTGAGGAAGAAATCATAATGGAAATTTATAGAGAGTCGGAGCATCGCTCTCTGACGGAGACCGAGATCCTCGAAGATCTCAAAACGCTGCTGGCCGGGTACCCTTCCCTCAAAAAGGTGCTGATTATTCCTCCGGACTTCACCCGCTTCCATTCTATGGCTGGAGAGATCACAGGGCTGCTTTGGCGGGAATTGAAAGGCCATGCGACCGTTCACGTAATGCCTGCCTTAGGCACACATATGGAGATGAGCGATGGGGAGCGGCTGAAGATGTTCGGCCCTCATATACCTAAAGCATGTTTTTTGACGCACCGCTGGCAGACCGATACTGTCTCGATCGGTCGTGTACCGGCGGACGTAACCGAGGAGATCTCAGGTGGCCTTTTTGCCACAGATATCGAGGTGGAGGTCAACAAGCAGCTTCTCTCGGGAGGATACGACCTGATCTTGTCCGTGGGACAAGTGGTTCCCCACGAGGTCGTTGGCATGGCAAACTACAGCAAGAACATCTTCGTCGGGATCGGCGGGCGGCAAATGATCAACAAAACCCACATGCTGGGCGCCTTGTGCGGCATTGAAGAGGCTCTCGGCAACGGGGACGCTCCGGTACGTCAAGTTTTCGATTACGCGCAGGAACACTTTCTCGGGGATTTTCCATTAGTCTATATCCTGACGGTCACAACTAGACATGGGAGGGACACCCATCTGAACGGCCTTTACATTGGCCCCTCCAGAAGGCCCTATGAAGAAGCCGTAAAGCTCTCGCAAAAACTGAACATCACCTACTTGGACCGCCCCGTCAAAAAGGTGGTTACCTATCTCGATCCTCACGAGTTTAAGACGACCTGGGTGGGAAACAAAGGGATTTACCGGACTCGCATGATCATCGCCGACGGCGGCGAGCTGCTGATCCTGGCCCCGGGAATCCGTGCCTGTGGGGAGAACCCTGAAATAGACGCCATCATACGAGCCTATGGGTATAGGGGACGTAATACCACTTTGAAACTCTATAACGAAGGAGTATTCGAAAACCGGACCATGGTCGCCGCCCACCTTATTCACGGCTCCACAGACGGACGTTTCCAAGTGATCTACGCAACGGACCCGGCCCTGTTCTCGGGCAAAGAAGTCGAGGCAATCGGCTATGAACATATGGAATTAGCAAAAGCTCTATCTATCTACGACCCAGACACCCTGGAGGACGGGTTCCATACATTGCCCGACGGCACGGATTTCTACTTTGTCAAAGCCCCCGCCATGGGGCTTTGGAAGCTCTCGACAGGAATTTCCTGAACCCCTTGAACATTGTTCCCGACATTTTATGGTTCCTCGTTATTCTGTGTGGGTAAGGATGAGTTCGAAATTGTCAGAAGTGGTATAATCGTAACATTATGAAAGACATTCAAGTGTTTGAAATCGCGCTTGGTCTGAAAAAGCCGTGGCATATCGAGTCCATAGACCTCGATGCCGATAGAAACCGCCTT
>NZ_RQYL01000018.1 GCF_003860125.1 Fretibacterium sp. OH1220_COT-178
TTTCCAGTGAGGTCCACATAGCCCTCAAGGTTCCCGGGGCCTTCGAAATACGAGAGGACATCGGCAGGCGATACATATTTCGCGGAGAAATCCCTGACCACGGCGCGGCCCTTCTTGTCGATCAGCTTGTACGGACCGCCCTCCTTCTCCTGCACCCAAGCCACCCCGTGCCCAAACGGAGTAGCACAATTGAACTGAGGCTCCAGCAGCCACTCGAACTCCAGACCATCGGGGCCGTAGCGGTAGTACAGCCACCCCGACACGACCACAACGACCATCAGCACCACGAATCGCAGAAAATAGCGCGAGCTTCCTGGACGATTCCCTACGGGCATCCTTGATCCCTCCTAACCATAGCCGAAGCCGGCGCCGCCCGTCTCCTGCGGGGAGGCGGGCGGCTGGGGCGGCCGTCGGGCGCTTATGCCGTTTTCGGGAGATCGCGCGCGGCAGGCAGGCCGTAGGCGGGTTCGGCGTACATAACGGCGTTGGCGATCGCCCGGGCCATGGTCTGGGCGCCGAGGATGCCGACGACGTTGACGTCCACCTCAACCTCCCCCGTGGCGAGCACGAAGATCGTGTCCCCGTCCCACATCGAGTGCGCCGGGCGCATCGCCCGCGCAAAGCCGTCGTGCGCCATTGAGGCGGCCTTCGCGGCCTGCGGCTTCGAGAGGCGTCCGTTCGTGACCACTACCCCGATCGTCGTGTTGCCGGCGAAGAGGTTGCCCGTGTCCGCGTAGCGGCGGCACATCTCGAGCTCGGTGTCCAGGACCGTCTGCCGGCCCTCGTCCAGGAGACCCGCAAGGACGGACCCCGTGTCGGGGTCCAGAACGTCCCCCAGGCAGTTCACCGCAACCGCGCTCGCCACCCGGAGGGCCCCGCACTCCAGCCCATAATGGCCAAAGCCGCCCTTCATCGCACGCTCCATGCCGCACAGCTTGCCCACGGAGGCCCCCGTCCCGGCCCCCACGCTGCCCTGTGCCGGCGGCTCCGCCACGGCGTTTTGGCAGGCCGCGTACCCCATGGCCCTATCGGGCCGCACCCTGGGGTCCCCCACCGGAAGGTCGAAGAGCGAGGCGCCGCAGACGATGGGGACGCGCGCCACCTGGACGTTGAACCCGACGCCTCGCTCCTCCAGGCAGGCCATCACGCCGGAGGCCGCGTCGAGCCCGAAGGCGCTGCCGCCGCTCAGAACCACCGCGTGGATCCTCTCCACCAGGTTCACGGGGTTCAGGAGGTCCGTCTCGCGCGTCGCGGGGGCCCCGCCCCGCACGTCCACCCCGGCCACCGCTCCGGCCTCGCAGATCAGGACGGTACAGCCCGTGCCCGCCTCCGCGTCCTGGGCATGGCCGACGCGAAGCCCCGGGATGTCGGTGATCGCAATTTCCCTGAACATCGCGGCCACCCTACCGGGCCAGGAAGGACAGGACCTTCCCGATGGCGATGAGGACGCCCGTGATCCCCTCTCCGCCCAGGAGGCCCGACGCCACCACGACGCCCAGCCCGCCCTTCCGGTCCGGGAAGAGCCTGCGCATCGCAAACGCCAGCGCGCCGCCCAAAAAGACGGTGCCCGAGATGAACATGGGGAGGTAGACGCCGATCCCGAGCGTCATGGCCGGGACGTTGAGGAGGTAGAACACGAGCCCCAGCAAGAGGCCCAGAATAAAGGCCTTGGTGTGCGGCAGCCCCCCGACCATCGTCGAGACCGCGTAGGCCTGGGGGGCGGGGAGCTCGGTGCCGGGCCCCATCCTCCCGAAGGCCTTGTACATCACCACGAGCACCAGCACGGACACGACGGCGCCGATCAGGCCGCCCACGACCTCGGCGGCCAGCTGGGCCCTGGGGTTCGTCCCGAGGGTGTGGCCGGACTTGAAGTCGTTGAGCACGTCGCCCGTCAGGCCGCAGGCCACCGCCACGACGCCCGCAACGTAAAAGGCCTGCTCCACGCCCAGCTCCGTGCCGAACGAGGAGGCCGCCTTGACCAGGAGCAGCACGATGATGCCGAAGATCTCCATCGGGTTGATGCCCGTCTGGCCCGTGATCTGTGCGGCCATCGCGGTGGTGACCCAGACGCCCAGGATGGTCAGGACGCTGCCGAGGATGCTCAGGCCCGCGACGTAGGTGAGCACGAAGGCCAGGACCACCGGCAGCAGCGGCGCGAAGCGGAGGCCGATCATGCGGTCCTGGGCGGCGCGGCCGCTCAGCATGGGGCCGTAGATCTCTCGGGCGCGGGGCAGGATGCCCTTCACCAGGATCCCGGTCCCCGTCCCGACCATCAGGCCGATGCCGAGGCTGTCCTTGAAGGCGGACGCGGCGGCGGCGTCCGCGAAGAGGCCCAGGGACACGCCGGCGTAGATCAGTCCGAAGAATCCGATCAGGGACCCCAGGAACCAGACGCCCGTGTAGAGGGGCCCGATCAGGTAGCCGATCCCCGCGGCCATGGGGGCCACCCAGACGCCGAAGGGCACGCCCCTGGCCGCCAGGGGCGCGGAGATCCAGACCGCGGGGATCTTGCCCCAGGCGTCCCGGAGGAGGGTGAAGACGGCAGCGGCCCCCAGGGTCCCGAAGAGCGTGCGCGCCTTGCTGCCCCTCTCGTCCCCCGCCAGGACGGTCTCGGCGGCCGCGATGCCCATGGGGAAGGGGAGCTGCTCCCGCTCGATGAAGTAACCGCGCACGAGGGCGGTGAACACGACGCCCAGCAGGGTTCCGCTGAGGGTGACCGCCAGCAGTGCGGGAAAGCGCATGGGGGCTTCGGGGTTCAGCATGTAGAGCCCCGGCAGGGTGAAGGCCAGCCCGCCCGCGACCATTCCGCCCGCGGACATGGCTGTGTGCGTCACGTTGATCTCGTTGACGTTTGTCCTTCCCAGGCCCTTGAGCAGGGCCATGGACAGGACGGCGACGAAGATGGTGGGCCACGGCAGGGCTCCCATCCTCAGCGCCACGTACATGGAGCTCGTGGTGATCACCACGGCCCCCAGCGCGCCCAGCAGGACCCCGCGCAGCGTGAGCTGGGCCCCCGAGCCCGCCCGTCCCTCCATGCCCGGAGCGAGCTCCGGGGAATTGCCGTTCTGAGACATACGCACTCCTCCTCTCCCGATCCCGGAGCTTCCGGAAAACGCCGAAAGCCCCATGCAAAAACGCCTTCGATAAGGTAATATCGTGGATGTACGCGCGATGCCGTCGGTGCGCATCGTTCCCATTTTACCTCGGAAGGACGGCGAAAGTTTAATTCCCGAAGGAGACTGCCATGGAACCGATACGAAAGGACCTTTATTTCACCCTCTCCGCAGAGGACGCCCTGCGGGCGCTGGGCACGTCGGCCGAACGGGGCCTGGCCGACGAGGAGGCGCGGCGGCGCCTCGCGGAGCACGGGCCCAACAGGCTGAAGGAGGGGCAGAAAAAAAGCCTGCTCCAGCTCTTCGCCGCGCAATTGAACGACCCCCTGATCTTCATCCTGCTGATCGCCGCGGCCGTCTCCGGCCTACTGGGCGAGGTCGCGGACACGGTCATCATCGGACTCGTGGTGGTGCTGAACGCCGTGATCGGCGTCTCGCAGGAGGCCCGTGCCGAAAAGGCGATGGAGGCCCTGAAAAAGCTCTCCACCCCCCGGGCCTACGTCCTGCGCGGCGGGACCGTGCTGGAGACGGACTCCGAGTCGCTGGTCCCCGGCGACGTCGTGCTGCTGGACGCGGGGCGCTATGTCCCCTGCGACCTCCGGCTGATCGAGAGCGCGGAGCTGCGCACGGACGAGTCCGCCCTGACGGGCGAGTCCCTGTCCGTGGACAAGGACGCCGGACTCGTCCTGACGGACGGGGCCGTGCCCCTCGGTGACCGGCGGAACATGGCCTACGCCTCGACCCTGGTGACGAGCGGCCGCGGGGTCGGCGTGGCGGTGGCGACGGGGATGGAAACGGAGATCGGGCGTATCGCCGGGATGCTGGAGGAGCGGGAGGAGCGCACGCCGCTCCAGAGGAAGCTCGCGGAGACGGGGCGCGTTCTGGGGATCGTCGCTCTGGGGATCTGTGCGGCGATGTTCGGGCTCTCGCTGCTTCAGGGGCGCGGCGCCTTCGAGATGTTCATGACGGCGGTCTCGCTGGCCGTCGCTGCCATCCCGGAGGGCATGCCGGCCATCGTCTCCATCGTCCTGGCCATCGGCGTCCAGCGCATGGTGCGCCGGAACGCCATCGTCCGCACGCTGCCCTCCGTCGAGACCCTGGGGGCCGTCGACGTCATCTGCTCGGACAAGACGGGCACCCTGACCCAGAACCGCATGACCGTCATGAAGTATTGGGTCGGCGGCGAGACCCCGGATGCCGCCGAGCTGGCCCCCGGGCAGAACGCCGTTCACCGCCTGCTGCTGGAGATCCTGGTGCTCTGCAACGACGCCACCTCGGGCGAGTCGGGCGCGACGGGCGATCCCACGGAGGTGGCGCTGATCGAGGCCGGGAGGCGCCACGGCTTGGAGGCCGCCGCGCTGAACGCGGAGCACCGCCGGACCGACGAGGCCCCGTTCGACTCCGACCGCAAGCTCATGTCCACCGTCAATGCCTACGGCGAGGGCTTCCGCGTCCTGACCAAGGGCGCGGCCGACAACCTGCTGGCCCGATGCACGCACGTTCTGCGCGGTCCGGAGGCGGTCCCCCTGACCGACGCGGTGCGGAAGGAGATCCTGTCCGCGGCGGGCGCGATGTCCGACGCCGCGCTCCGGGTCCTGGGTGTGGCCTTCCGGGACAGCGGCTCGGGCGACCTCGAGCCCGGTGAGATGGAGCGGGACCTGACCTTCGTCGGCCTGGCCGCGATGATGGACCCGCCGCGCATGGAGGTGAAGGACTCCATCGAGACCTGCCGGCAGGCCGGCATCGCGACGGTGATGATCACGGGCGACCACCCGAGGACGGCCCTGGCCATCGCCTCCGAGCTCGGCATCGCCGAACGGCCGGACCAGGGCATGACGGGCATGGAGCTGGACGCCTGCTCCGACGAGGAGCTGGCGCTCCGCGTCGAGTCGCTGCGGGTGTTCTCCCGCGTCTCGCCGGAGCACAAGGTGCGCATCGTCAAGGCCCTGAAGTCGCGGGGCAACGTCGTCTCCATGACCGGCGATGGGGTGAACGACGCGCCGTCCCTCAAGGCGGCGGACATCGGTGTCGCCATGGGCATCACGGGGACCGACGTCGCCAAGGGTGCGTCCGACATGATCCTGACGGACGACAACTTCACCACCATCGTCGCCGCGGTCGAGGAGGGGCGCAACATCTTCGCCAACATCAAGCGCGCCATCCTGTTCCTGCTCTCCTGCAACATCGGGGAGATCGTGGCCCTGTTCCTGTCCGTCCTGCTGGGCTGGCCGGTGCCGCTCCTCTCCATTCACCTGCTGTGGGTCAACCTGATCACGGACACCTTCCCGGCCCTCGCGCTCGGCGTGGAGCCGGGCGACCCGGACGTGATGCGGGAACGGCCCCGCCACGCCGCCCAAAGCCTGTTCAAGGGCAGCATCGGGTTCCTGGCGTTCAACGGGCTTCTGATCGGGCTGCTGACCCTGGCGGCCTTCGTGGTTGGTGCGATGCGCTACACCAGCGTCCACGACCTCTCCATCCTGTGGCACATGGCGGACCTGGAGGTGCCCGGCAACCCGCTGAACGCCCTCGGGCTCCAGCACGCGCGCACCATGGCCTTCGTGGTCCTGGCCGTCTCGCAGCTCCTCTTCGCCCTCTCGCTGCGCAGCCGGACGAAGGGCCTGCTGACGCTGGGGCTCATGAGCAACCGGGCCATGATCCTGGCTCTGATCGCCGGCGTCGCGGTTCAGATGGGCGTCGTCTACGTCCCGTTCATGGCCCGGGCGTTCCGCGTCGTTCCGCTGAATGCCTTCGATTGGGTGCTGGTGCTGGCGCTCTCGATGGTGCCGCTCCTCATCGCCGAGGCGGTCAAGGCCGTCAGGGGAGGGCGCGGGGACGGCGCGGCCTAGGAGGCCCTCCCGAAAAACAAGTGCGGCGCCCACCGTTTTTCGTTCGGTGGGCGCCGCCGTTCGTCACGGCACGGCCATCGTGAGATCGTTGCAAAGACGTCTTGAGAGCCGTCTGTCCTGTGGCAATATCTTGTGGCTTTCGATCGTTGCAAACGGCGGGAGAGGAGGTCGACGCCTCTACACGATTCCCCGGATCTCGGCGATGTCGGAGATCCCCTGGGCGTCCAGGAAGGCGGCGATGCCGTCGATGACGTCCAGGGCCAGGTCCGGCTTGACGAAGGTCGCCGCACCGATCTGCACGGCCGTCGCTCCGGCCATGATGAACTCGACCGCGTCCCGCCAGGTGGCGATGCCCCCGATCCCCATGACGGGGATCTTGACGGCGTGGGCGACCTGGTGGACCATGCGCAGCGAGATCGGCCGGATGGCGGGGCCCGACAGGCCGGCATAGACGTTGTCGAAGACCGGTCTGCGCCTCTCGATGTCGATCGCCATCCCCAGATAGGTGTTCGTCAGCGACAGGCCGTCCGCCCCCTCCTCCTCGCAGGCGCGGGCGAGCGCCACGACGTCCTCGGCGTTGGGGGAGAGCTTGACGACCAGCTTGTGCCGGCATATTCCGCGCAGGGTGCGGACCACGTCCCGGGCCGTGTCCGTCCTGATCCCGAAGTTCATGCCGCCCTGCTTCACGTTGGGGCAGGAGATGTTGAGCTCCAGCAGATCGAGCTCCACGTCGTTGAGGAGCGCGATGCCCTCCAGGTAGTCCTCGATGCTGTGCCCCCCGAGGTTGACGATGTTCGCCACGTCGTGTCCGTTGATCCAGTCGAGCTCCTTCTCGATGAAGCCGCGCACGCCGGGGTTCTCCAGCCCGATGCTGTTCATGAGCCCGCTGGGGGTCTCCCACGCGCGGATGCCCTCGTTGCCCTTGCGCTCGTTCAGGGTGAGCCCCTTGGAGGCGATGCCGCCGAGCCTCGAAAGGTCGAAGTACCCCTGAAGCTCGCGGCCGAAGCCGCACGTGCCCGAGGCGAGCACGACGGGGTTCTTCATGGTCACTCCCGCAAAGTCCACGGCCGGGCCCACCTCAGAACACCTCCTCGGCGGGGAAGACCGGACCGTCCGTGCAGACCTTCCGGCGCCCCGCGGTCGTCCCGCAGCTGCAGGCCAGGCAGACGCCGAAGCCGCAGGCCATCCGTTTCTCGAGGCTGGCGTAGAGCTTCGTGCCGGAAGCGCGGCACTTCTCGTAGAGGACCCGCATCATGATCTCCGGCCCGCAGGTCAGGACGCAGTCGTAGCCTTCGGGGTCGATCGCGTCCGTGATGAAGCCGCCGACCTTCACCGTCGTCCTGTCGCCGACCGCCGCGTACTCCTCGACCAGCAGGGCCTCGTCGCTGAACCCGAGGTACAGGTCGACCGTCGTCGCCGGATCGTGCGCCTTGAGGGTCTTCGCGGCCAGGTAGAGGGGGGCGATGCCGACGCCGCCGCCCACCATGGCGATCCTCCCCGAGACGAGCGGGAACGTGTTCCCCAGCACACGACCGGTCGTGACCGCGTCGCCCTCCCGGCACCGGGAGAGCAGCGCCGTTCCCTCGCCGATCACCTTGTACAGAAAGGAGAGCGTCCCCGGGTCGGCGTCGAATACGCTCACCGGGCGCGAGAGGAGGGGATAGCGGTCCCAGGACCGCAGCATGCAGAACTGCCCCATACGGGCCTCGTTGGGCTGGGCCACCCGCATGACCCAAAAGTCACGCGAAATGCGTTCGTTCGATATCACCTTCGGCACGATGCGACCTCCCTTTGGGCGAACCGGGCTTCACCGGAGAGCGTGGACGACCCTGCCCGCACGGATCGTGTGCGTGACCCTGCCGCGGAGCTCGCGGCCCAGGAACGGGGAGTTCCGCGATTTGGAGGCGAGGTCCGAGACGGTCCACCTCTCGTCCGGATCGAAGATCACGAGGTCGGCCTCCGCCCCCACCGCGACGGTGCCCAAGTCGAGCCCGTAGGCGGTCGCGGGGCCGAGCGTCATCCGGTCCACCAGCGCCGGGAGCGTCATGTGGCCGCCGTGGACGAGGTGCGTCAGGCCCAGGGCAAGGGCCGTCTCCAGGCCGACGATGCCGCTTGGGGCCTTGTCGATCGGGCGGTTTTTCTCCTCCTCGGTGTGGGGGGCGTGGTCGGTGGCGATGATCCGGATGGTGCCGTCCTTCAGCCCTTCGACGACCTCCCGGCGGTCCCGCTCCGTCCGCAGGGGCGGGTTCATCTTGGCCAGCGTGCCGTGCTCCAGAACGGCCTCCTGGGTCAAAGAAAAGTGGTGCGGGGTCGCCTCCGCCCAGACGTCGGCGCCGAGCGAGCGGGCGAGCCGCACCATCCGCACGGCGTTGCCCGAGCTGATGTGCTGGATGATGACGCGCGCTCCGGTGGCCAGGGCGAGCATGCAGTCGCGCGCGACCATGACGTCCTCCGCGACGGACGGAGAACCGCCGAGCCCGAGCCGCTCCGAGACCTCGCCGCGGTTCACCCCGTTGTTGGCGATGAGCGCCGGGTCCTCCTCGTGAAGGCTGATGGGGACGCCCAGATCGCGTGCCCGCTCCATGGCGCGCGTCAGGAGCGCGGTGTCCATGATCGGGATGCCGTCGTCGGTGAACCCGGCGGCGCCGAGGGCCCGCAGCGCGTCCATGTCCACGAGCTCCGCGCCCCTCAGCCCCCTGGTCACCGAGGCCGCCTGCAGGATGCGGACGTCCAGCCCCGCCGCGCGCGTCAGAATGTCGCGGAGCGTGTCGGGGTCGTCGACGACCGGTTTCGTGTTGGCCATGCAGACGACGGTCGTGAAGCCCCCCCGCTTGGCCGCGGCCGCGCCGGTCTCGAGGTCCTCCTTGTGGGTGAAGCCGGGGTCGCGGAAATGGACGTGCGTATCGATCAGGCCGGGAGCGACGACCCTCCCCCCCGCGTCCAGGACCTCCGTGCAGGCGTCCTCGGCGTACCTCCCGAGCCCCGCGATCCTCGGCCCGTCGACGAGGACGTCCAGAACCCCGTCCGTGCCGCTCCCCGGGTCGATCACCCTGCCGTTCCGTATGAGCATCATGCCGCCGCCCCCTCCCTCCTCAGTCGTTCGCATGGGGCCGAGTGGAATCAGAACATCTTCTTCTTCCACAGCCAGTACGCCGCCGCGGTGCTGAGGCCGAAGGCGATGCCCATCACCCACAGAAAGCCGTTCGGGTGCTCTCCGAAGGGGACGCCGACGTTCATGCCCCAGAAGCTGGAGACGACGGTGGGGATGGAGAGGATGATGGTGACCGAGGCCAGGAACTTCATGACGATGTTCAGGTTGTTGGAGATGATCGACGCGAAGGCGTCCATCATCCCGCCCAGAACGTCGCTGTAGACCCGGACCATGTCGTAGGCCTGGTCGTATTCGACGATCACGTCCTCCAAAAGGTCCTCGTCCTCCTCGCGGACCTTGACCAGCTCCTGGAACTGGGGGTTCTTCAGCATCCGCACCAGCTTGTCGACGGCCACGCGGTTGCTCCGCAGGGCGCCCGTAAAGAAGGTCATCCCCTTCTCCAGCTCCATCAGCTTGAAGAGCTCCTCGTTCTTCATGGATTGGCGCAGCGCCTCCTCGATCTTGTCGGACATCCGGTTCATCTCGTTGATGTACTGGAGGTAGGTCCCGGCCGTCTTGTAGAGGACCTGGAGCAGGAATCGCGTCCGCTTCCAGGTGCAGAAGCCGCTGACCCCGCCCTTCGCCCCAGGCAGAATCGGATTTTCCTCGAGGCAGATCGTGATGAAGTAGGTCTCCGTGACGACGATGCCCAGGGGCAGGGTGTCGAAGTCGAAGCTCTCGGGGTGCTTGGGGATGTTGATGACCATCAGCATGCAGGCGTTGTAGCCGCTGTCCTCGTCCGTCTCCTCGAAGTCGATGCGGCTCGACTCCTCCACGTCCAGGGCGGCGCTCAGAAAGTCCAGGGGGACGGCGGCCAGTCGGGCCACGTCCTCCAGCTCCTGGCGCGTCGGTTCGATCATGTTGATCCAGCTTCCGGGACGGATGTTGTCCAGGGAGAGCTCCTCGTGTCCGGGAGTCCTAAGGTTCGTGTGGGTTCGCAGTACCGAGATCATGGAGAAATCCCTCCTTGGAGGCGCGTTGGGGGTTCATTCGATATATTGTACACAAAAGTGTGCCCTTACTCCACTCCTCCAGGCGGAGGGGCCGTATTGGTACGCACCCGGCCGTAGCCCGAGAGGATCAGGTAATGGTGCCCGCCGTCCTGCGGCGCCGAGATCCGGATTGTGGCCGCAGGGGTCAGGGTGCCCCATTGAGGGTCGTAGACGCTCTTGTTGTCGAAGGTCCCCTGCCGCAAAAGGCGGAACCGGAACTCCGGGGAGGCGGGGAACGCCTCGGTGTTCCCGGAGTCCTTCCACGTCAGCGACAGCGGTTTGGAGGCCCTTTCGTCGAGGAGGAGCGTGAAGGGACGCCCCGTATGGTTCGATAGCGTCAGGGCACGGAGGACCCACCGCATGGCCCGGTCCGCCTCCTTTTCGGGGGAGGGGCGGGCCCAGGAGCGGAGGGCCAGCCCTCCGCCCAGCATCCCCAGGATCAGCAGGACGACCAGCAGCTCCGTCAGGCTGAAGGCGGACCGCCGCACCCCATGGAGGGACAAGCCCCGAGGCGGGGTGCGCCGCAGGGGGCGTTCCCCGCCTCGGACAGGGCGGAGCGAGGGGAGGCTAGCGCCCGGAGGCGGAGAGCCCCAGCTCGAAGACCTTGAGGTTCGCATCCAGGTGCTTGGGAGGGGCCAGCTCCTTCAGGGCGCTCACGACCCGGTCGCGCTCCAGGCCGGCGATGCCCATGCCGCTGGCGGCGCCCAGGATCAGGACGTTGAGGAAGAGATAGTTGCCCTTCATGTGCTCGTTCAGGATATCGTAGCCCGCGAAGCGGCAGATGTCGATCTTTCGGGCGGAGAGGTAGGCGGCGAGGCGCTCGTTCCCGAAGACCGATTCGTCGTGGACGTTGACGATGAAGGTGCCTCCCTCCCGGAGGTAGGGGAGGCTGCGGATGCCCTCCGACTGGTCGAACGCCATCAGGACGTCGGCCTGCCCCATCCGGACCAGGGAGCTGCGGTAGTCGCCGATCTTGAAGTGGCTGATGACCGACCCCCCGCGCTGGGCCATGCCGTGGACCTCGCTGCCGATCACGGGCAGCCCCTTGTCGATAGCCACGCGGCCCAGGACCTTGCTGGTGAACAAGATGCCCTGTCCGCCGATCCCGACGATGACGTACTGCATATCCTTGTCCTGGCGCATCTCAGTTCGCCCCCTTCTTCACGATGGCCTTGTGCGGGCAGACCGGTTCGCACGTCCCGCAGGAGACGCAGTAGCGCGGGTCGATGGAGGTCTTTTTGGCCTTCTCGTCGAAGCGAAGGCCCGGACACCCGAAGTAGTCGATGCAGTAGCGGCAGCCCACGCACTTCTCCTGGTCGACGGTCATGGGGATGACCTCCTGGGGCTGACGCAGCAGCATGCAGGGGTGCTTGAAGATCAGGACGGCCGGCTGGCGTTCGGCCTCCGCGTGCTGCCAGGCCCGCTTCACCGCATCGACGCCCGCGGCGTTGTCGTAGGCGGGCACGGTCTCGACGAAGGAGACGCCGCAGCCCCGGACCAGACGCTCCAGGTCCACGGCGATGCCGGGATCGTCCCTGCGCGGCTTGTCCCCCAGGCCGGGGTGCGACTGTCCGCCCGTCATCGCGGTGGAGGCGTTGTCGAGGATGCAGAGGACGAAGGCGTGGCGGTTGTAGACGGCGCTCAGGAGGCCGGGCACCCCCATGTGGTAGAAGGTGGAGTCCCCGATGGTGGCGACGACGGGGCGCGTCTGGTCCGTGACCCTGTGGGCCAGGAAGAAGCCCGAGGACATGGTGACGGCGCCGCCCATGCAGATGCTGGCGTCGATGCCCTTCTGGTTGATCCCCAGCGTGTAGCAGCCGATGTCCGAGGGGTTGATCGCGTTCGGCAGCGCCCTTCGAATGGAGAAGAAGCTGCTGCGGTGCGGGCACCCGGGGCAGAGCTGGGGCTTGCGCGGGACGAGGTGCAGGTCCTCCAGAACGGGGGAGAAGTCCACCGCGACGTCCCCCTTCGGCGCCGGCTCGTCCAGCGCCTTCAGCAGGATCTTGGCGATGACCTCGGGCAGGAGCTCGCCGGCTCCGGGGACCGTGCCGTCGCAGCGCCCCAGGACCCTCGTCCGGTCCTTGAGCTGCATCTCGATGACGGGATAGCTCTCCTCCAGCACCAGCACGCGCTCGTGCCGGGCGACGAACGCGTCCGCCATCGCGGACGGCAGGGGGAAGGGCGTGCCGATCTTGAGGATGTCGACATCCGTGCGCCCCCACTCCTTCAGGACGTCGCACAGCGACGCGAAGGCGATGCCCGAGGCGATCACGCCCAGCTTCGCCGGCTTGGACGCGGGCAGCTCGTAGTTGTAGCGGCTCCAGTCCGTCTCGAACTCCTCCCGGATCCTGCGTATCCGCTCGTTGTGCTTGGGGTGCGACGTGCGCACGAGGGCCGGCAGCGGACACCAGCGGACCGGGTTGCGGTCGAACTTGACGGGCAGCCCCTCGGCCCGGACCGAGGGGAGCTCCACCGCCTGGCGCGAGTGGGCGATGCGCGTCGTCGGACGCAGCATGGTCACCACGCCGTGCCGCTCGGAGAGGGCGTAGCCCTCGGCGACCATGGCCGCGGCCTCCACGGCGTCCGACGGGTCGAGGCAGGGGACCTTGGCGAACATGGCAAAGAAGCGGCTGTCCTGCTCGTTCTGGGAGCTGTGGGGGCCGGGGTCGTCGGCGGCGACCAGAAGCATGCCGCCCTTGAGCTCGTAGAGGGCCGTCGTCATGAAGGGATCCGCGGCGACGTTCAGCCCCACGTGTTTCATGACGCAGCACGCCCGCGCACCGGCGAAGGTGGCGGTGACGGCCATCTCGTAGGCCACTTTTTCGTTGGCGCCCCACTCCACGGCGATCTTCGCGTTCTGCCCGTCCGCGCAGCGGGCGACGGCGGGAAGGATCTCGGAGGACGGGGTTCCGGGATAGGCGGTTGCGACCTGACATCCGGCCGCGACGATCGCCTCCGCGATCGCCTCGTTGCCCAGGAGCAATTCCTTCTTGTTCATCGTTCCAACACCCCTCAAAAATGTTGATGACGATTCCGTGAAGACTAGTATAGCGCAAGATCCGGCTCGGTCAGTCCCCCAGGGTAAAGGTGTCGACGAGCGCCCTGAGCTTCCTCACGGTGGCGGTCATCCCCTCGGAGACCTCGGCGATCCGGTCGGCGGCTCTCCCGTTCTCCTCGGCCTCGCCGTTGAGCTCGGTCTCCACCGAGAGGACCTCGCCGATCGACTGCGCCATGTTCTGGGCCCCCATGCTCATCTCCTCGGAGGCGGCCGCCTGCTCCTCGGCCACGGCGGCCAGGCTTTGAATCGCGTCGTTGAGGCGGCATATCGCGTTCAGGACCTCCGCGAGCTCGCCCTGGGCGGCTGCGGCGTCGTCCACGATGGCGTTCAGCAGCGTGCCCGTCCGCTCCGTCGATCGGACGGATTCCTCGGAGCGCTCCCTGAGGCCGCCGATGAGGGAGCTGATCTCCGCGGCGGCACGTCCGGACTCCTCGGCCAGCTTGCGCACCTCCTCGGCGACCACGGCGAACCCGCGTCCGGCGTCGCCCGCCCGCGCGGCCTCGATGGCGGCGTTCAGGGCCAGCAGGTTGGTCTGGTCCGCGATGCTCGTGATGGTGGATACGAACCCCGAGATGGTGTCGACGGACCCGGCGAGGTTGTGGATCTGTTCGAGGGTTCGGGTGGAGACGCCGGCCGCGTTTTTGATGTTGTCGACGACCCCGTCGACCTTCGAGACAGCGCGTCCGGCCCCGTCGCTCATGCCGTGGGTCTGTTCCGCCCCGTCCGATGCGCTCTCGGCGCTGGCCTGAGCGCTCTTCGCGATCTCGTCGATCGAGGCCGTGACCCCGTCGAGCGAGACCATGCTCCTGTCCAGGAGGCCGTTCATCGTCTCGAGGGTGCTTTCCACCTTGCCGATCGACGTGCGGAGCGTCGAGGCGACCTCGGCCAGGGACTCCGCCTGCCCCGCGTTCTTGTCCGTCTCGGTGCGGATGCCGCGCAGAACTTCCGCCACGGAGGCGGTCATGCTGCTGACGGCGCGGGCGATCGCTCCCAGCTCGTCCCTCTTCCTCAGATGCTTTTCCGAAAGGGTCCCCGAGAAGTCCTTGTCCCCGAGCCGGGCGATGAAGCCGGCCAGGTGGTTGAGGGGACCGGCGATGTTGCGGGTGATGGTCAGGGCCACGACCATCGAAACGAGCAGGCCGCCCAGGAAGAGCACGGCGATCAGGATCTTGAGTCCCCGGCTCAGGAGCGTGTATTCGCGCTCGTCGACGATTCCGATCGAGGTCCAGCCCAGAGCCTCGTTTTGCGAGGGGAGGGACTGCACGTTCCAGGTCGTCCCGTCCTTCTCGAACTGAACTTTTGCGCTCCGCTTCCCCTTGGGGGCCTCGTAGCCCGGGATGCCGAGCTCGGAGACGGGTTTGCCGACCGTCTCGGGACTGCGGGGATTGGAGATGACGATGCCGTCCTTGTCCAGCACGACGAGATAGCCGGATTTTCCGAGGGTCACCCCCTGCAACATTTTCTGAATGCCGGCCAGAGGAACGGAGGCGTCCAGAACTCCGATGAACCGGCCCTCCCGGTCCACGATCCAGTTCATCACCTCGATGGAGGCGGTTCCGTCCGAGGAGACGTAAAGGCCGGACATGGCCTTGCCGTCCGGGGCCTGCTTGCAGAGCTTGTACCAGCTTCGCGCCCTCGCGTCGTATCCCGGAGACCGATCGGAGACGGGGTGCGACATGTACCCTCCCTCGTGTTCCATGCCCATGTTGAGGAAGGCGATGGAGGGGTTGGAGGAGACGAAATTGACGAAGTCCTCGTAGATGGCCCTCGCCTGCGGCGAGAAGCTTTCGGGGTCCATCCGGACCTTGCCCTCGGGGGTGTTCGCCTCCAGGTTCACGTAGGAGGTCAGTGCCGTGCCCGCGTCCTTCAGGGCGTTCTGGGAGGCCAGCATGGCGACGGAGTTCTGGATGGAGTCGAAATAGAGGTCGAGCCCCGTGGAGACCTTCGACACCTCGTTGTCGATCTGCCGCTCGTAGTGGGCGTAGCCGGCCTGCAGCACATACACGACCACGCCGATGGAGAAGAGCGGCAACAGGGCCACGAAGACAAAGGCCCTCATGATCCTGAAGCGGATGCTGGCCAGGAAGGGAACGACGGCTCCGCCCCTTTGGGCGGCGGGTACGGACAATTTCTTTTCCATGATTGCGAGAACCTCCGTTTGTTTTGCTGCGACCCACCTTGAGGCGCCCTGTCCGAGGCGAAAACGGCAATGCCGCCACGTCTCGAGACGGGTGCGTGGGATTGGGCTCTAATTTATAGAGCCGCTCGGTCTTTGTCAATCAATCCGGGAGCGTCCGGGGGAAACCCCGGACGCAAAAGCGCCGGCCTCCGAGGGAGCACGGAGGCCGGCGGGATCGGAAGCGCTCACTCCGCCGCCAGGTTCCGGCTGGCCACGATGTCCACGTCGGTGCCGCAGACGTTCGGCAGCAGCACCTGGCCGATGGCGATGGGGGCGTCGACCTCCAGCGCCGCGACCGCGCGCGCGATGTCGAAGAGCCGGTCCCTGGGCGCGGGCTTTTGGCTGCGCACGGGACAGACGGGCAGCCTGCCCCCCCGCACGCGGACCGTGGAGGCGAACACCCGCCGCGGGTTCCTCACCTCCGTCTCGGCGTAGGAGCGTCCCCGGGGACAGGTATTGCCCTCCACCCGGCGCACGGCGTTCCCGTCGCAGGTCACCGTGAGGGCGCAGCCCAACGGGCAGGATACGCAGATGATCCTCTTCTCCTCGCTCATGGTTTCATCCCCCTCCACATGTTATAGCGCCTCCACGTCGACGACGATTTCCTTCAGGTCCGTCAGCGCTCGGATGCAGTCCGCCCCCAGGCGCACCTCGTTCATCTCCCCGGGGCGGGCGTAGCGCAGTTTTTGGGAGAAGAGCCCCGGTTCGGCGAAAACGCGGCAGGGGCACTCGAAGGGACGGGAGACGCGCAGGTAGACCGTCACGTCGGATGCGCCCGTGACGAACTGCGGCGAGAAGAGCCGGACGTTCTCCCCTCCCCGGACGGGGATGGAGCGATCCGGGGCGGGGAGCTCGCCGCGCGCGTAGCGGGCGGCGTTCGCACCTGCCCTGAGCCCCTCGTCGCTGACGTTGTCCACCAGGTCGTAGACGATCACGGCGTTTCCGGCCGCGAAGACCGGGGGACGGCTGGTCTGAAGCAGATCGTTCACCACCGGCCCCCCCGTGACGGGATGGAGCTCCACTCCCGCACCCCGCGAGAGCTCGTTCTCCGGGATCAGTCCCACGGCCAGCAGCAGGGTGTCGCAGGGCACGAACCGCTCCGTCCCCGGGACCGGCGCACGGGCCCCGTCGACCTTCGCGACGGTCACGCCCTCCAGCCGATCCCGGCCGTGGACGCGGGTGACCGTGGTCTCCAGATGGAAGGGGATGCCATAGTCGTCCAGGCACTGAGCGATGTTCCGCCTCAGGCCGCCCGCCCAGGGCATGACCTCGTACACGCCCTCCACCGTCGCCCCCTCCCAGATCATCCGCCGGGCCATGATGAGGCCGATGTCGCCCGAGCCCAGGATCACCGCCCGGTTTCCGGGCATCTGGCCCTCCATGTTCACGAACCGCTGCGCCGTTCCGGCCGTGTAGATGCCGGCGGGACGGCTTCCCGGGATCCGGATTGCGCCCAGCGGTCGCTCGCGGCAGCCCATGGCCAGGACCGTGGCGCCGGGGATGAGGTGCTCGAGGCCCCTGTCGCGGTTCATCGTCCAGACGCTCCCATCGGGGTCCATTCCGAAGACCATGGTGTTCGCGAGAAACTCCACCCCGGCCTCGTGCGCCTGGACGACGAAACGGTGCATGTACTCCGGGCCCGTCAGCTCCTCCTTGAAGGTCTGGAGTCCGAAGCCGGGATGGATGCACTGCTGGAGGATTCCCCCCAGGTCCCAGTCGCGCTCGAGGACCACGACGCGCCCCGCGCCCGCGCGCCTCGCGCCGATCCCGGCCGCGACGCCGGCTGGGCCGGCACCGACGACCAGCACGTCGATAGGCCGATCCCCGTTCATGGCCGCACCCCCTTCTTCAGGAGGTACTCCTTGGTCCTGCCGACCAGGAGGCGGGAGTCCCCCCCGTGCCGGGTGACCTCCTCCATGGGGATCCCCAATTCACGGGCCAGGATCTCCGCCACGCGGGGACAGCAGAAGCCGCCCTGACAGCGTCCCGTGCCCGCCCGGGTCCAGACCTTGACCGCCGCGACGGTGCGCGCGCCCCTGCGGACGGCCTCGACGACCTGGGCCTCCGTCACGGTCTCGCACCGGCAGACGATCTGCCCGTAGGCGGGGTCCTCGGCGACCAGCTTCTTGCGCTCCTCGAGGGGAAGCATGCCGAATCGGGGGATATGCCTGCGCTCCGGGACGAAGGCCCGGTTGGGCTCGAAGACGGCCCGGTCGCCCAGTTCCTCGCGGATCAGCTCGGCGACGTGGACCGCGATGGCGGGCGCGCAGGTGAAGCCCGGCGACTTGATCCCCGCGACGTTGACGAAGCCGCGCGGGGAGCCGGGCGCGCCGATGACGAAGTCCTCCGTATCCGAGTTGGCGCGGATCCCCGCGAAGGTGGTGATGTTCAGGTGTGCCGGAAAATCGGGCACGAGCTTGCGGGCCCCCCTCAGCACCTCGTCGAGCCCCTCCGTCGTGGTGGACAGGTCCTCCCGGTCCTCCTGGACGACGGCGTTGGGGCCGGCCAGCAGGTTGCCCTCCGCGGTGCGGGCCACGGTGATGCCCTTTCCGAGCTCGGAGGGGCAGGCGAAGAAGAAGCTGCTGATGAGATCCTCGGTGCAGCGGTCCAGGAGGTAATACTCGCCCCGGGTCGGGACGATACGGAAGCTCCGGTCCCCGGCCCAGCCGGCGACCTCGTCGGAGTGCACCCCCGCGGCGTTGACGACGATGGGAGCGTAAACGGGCCCCCGGTCGGTCCGGACGCCCAGGACCCCGCCGCCGCTCAGAATCAGTCCGGTGACGCGGGTCTCCAGCCGCAGTTCGACCCCGTTGATCCGGGCGCTCTCCATGAAGGCGACGACCGCCTCGAAGTTGTTGACGATCGCGGCGGTGGGCGACCAGAGGGCCGACCGTATCGCCGGGGAGACGTGGGGTTCCCGTTCCCGAAGCCGATCCCCCGAGACGATCTCCAGGCCGGGAATGCCGTTGGCGCGGCCCTGTTCCAGGAGTTTCTCGAGGTGCGCCCCGTCCCTCTCGTCGAAGGCGCAGACGTAGGAACCGCACTCGTTCAGGTGGAAGTCCAGAACGTCCTTCAGTTCGTGGTACATCCGGTTGCCCCTGCCGCTGAAGCGGGCCTTGACGGATCCGGGCCTGTCGTCGAACCCGCCGTGAATCATGGAGCTGTTGGCCCGGCTGGCCCCCGCGGGAAGCTCGGCGGCCTTGTCCAGGACGACGATCCTCAGTTTGTGGCGCGAGAGCTCCCGTGCCAGGCTGGCGCCGATGATCCCGCCGCCGATGACGGCGACGTCGTACTGTTCTCCAGGCATGGCGATCCCCCCTCCCCGAAGTCCCAACGCCCCTACAGACGGACAGCCCCAGAGGTGGCGTCTGGGGCTGTCTGCGTGCGCAAAACCGTCCGTTCGGGAATCAATCCGTCCAGCCGCGGGACTTCTCGACCGCCTTCTTCCAGCCGTCGTACATCGCCCTCCGCCTCTCGGTGGTGGACAGGCTGGCGAACTTGCGGTCCATCGCCCAGTTGTTGCGGATCTCGCTCTCGTCCTTCCAGAACCCCGTGGCCAGGCCCGCAGCGTAGGCGGCGCCCAGGGCCGTCGTCTCGTTGACGACGGGGCGCACGACCTCGGTCCCCAGGATGTCCGCCTGCATCTGCATCAGCAGGTCGTTCTTGACGGCCCCGCCGTCCACCTTCAGGCTGGTCAGGTTGACGCCGGAGTCCTTCTGCATGGCCTCGATGACGTCCCGCGTCTGGTAGCAGATGCTCTCCAGCGTGGCCCGGATGATGTGCGACTTGCGGATGAAGCGGGTGAGCCCCACGATGGCCCCGCGTGCGGTCATGTCCCAGTAGGGTGCGAAGAGGCCCGAGAAGGCGGGGACGAAATAGATGCCGCCCGAGTCCTCGACCTTGGAGGCGAAGTACTCCGTGTCGGGGGCCTCGTCCACCAGTTTCAGGTTGTCGCGCAGCCACTGCACCGCGGCGCCCGTGATGGCGATGGAGCCCTCCAGGGCGTAGACGCACCTGCCCTCCTCACGGCTGTAGAACGCGGTGGTCAGCAGGCCGTTCTTCGAGGGGATGGGCTTGTCGCCGATGTTCATCAGCATGAAGCAGCCCGTTCCGTAGGTGTTCTTGGCCTCTCCCTTGCTCAGGCAGGCCTGGCCGAAGAGGGCCGCCTGCTGGTCGCCGAGGTCGCCCGCGATCGGGATCTCCGCGCCGAACGGGCCGTGTTTCACGGTGTTGCCGTAGACGTGGCTGGAGGGCTTGATCTGGGGCAGCATGGCCTCCGGAATGCCCAGGAAATCCATCATGGTCCTGTCCCACCGGAGGGTTTCGATATTCATCAGCAGGGTGCGGGAGGCGTTGGAGACGTCCGTGACGTGGACGCCGCCGTTGGGGCCGCCCGTGAGGTTCCAGATCAGCCAGGTGTCGGTGTTGCCGAACAGCAGTTCCCCGCGCTCGGCGCGTTCGCGGGCGCCGGGCACGCGGTCGAGGATCCACTTGATCTTGGTCCCGGAGAAGTAGGGGCTGATCAGAAGCCCCGTGATGTCCTTCACTTTGCCCTCGCCGGTGATGGTCTGTTCCCATCCGGAAGACTTCTGCCACTGCGCGCAGAAGTCCTGAGTCCTCATGCACTGCCAGACGATGGCGTTGTGTATGGGCTTTCCGGTGCTTTTTTCCCAGACCACGGTGGTCTCGCGCTGGTTGGTGATCCCCACGGCGGCGATGTCCCCCGCCGCGATGTTGCCCGCGGAGAGGGCCCCCCGGATGACGTCCTGGGTGCGGGACCAGATCTCCATGGCGTCGTGCTCCACCCAGCCGGGGTTGGGGTAGATCTGGGCGTGCTCCATCTGTTGCGAACAGACGGGCAGCCCCTTCCTGTCGAACACCATGCACCGTGTGCTGGTGGTGCCTTGGTCGATTGCGACGACATATTTCTTTTCGGACATAGTGCAACCTCCTTGTCGTACCGCGTTATCCGGCGTGATGGCGGGAATGTCCTCTCGCGAAGAGGCCGAGCCGCCCCGATGCGTCTACATCAGGCCGAAGGCCTGGCAGAACACGGAGGCGACGGCGGCACCGGCCCAGGGCCCGACGGTGGGCACCCAGGCGTACTGCCAGTCCGAATCCCCCTTGCCGGGGATCGGAAGGAGGAAGTGCGCCACGCGCGGACCGAAGTCGCGCGCCGGGTTCATGGAGTAGCCGGTGGGGCCGCCGAGCGCGGCGCCGAGGGCATAGATGAGCCCCCCGACGAGGAACGGCCCGACAGCGGGGGCGACGCCCCCGACGCCCTTGGAGAAGATGCACATGATTATGGTGACCAGGAAGAAGGTGGCGATGGCCTCGGTGAGGAAGTTGCAGGGAAGATTCCACTTTGCCGGCGTGGTGGAGAAGACCGCCAGCTGCGCGCCGGCGGGGGTGCCCTCCCAGTGATTCAGGTAGGCGAAGTAGACGATCACGCCTCCGACGAAGGCCCCCAGGATCTGGGCGCCCATGATCGTCAGGGCTAGGGATGCGCTCGGGTAGACCCCGGCCATGAACTTGGCGAGGGTTACGGCGGGGTTGATGTCCGCCTGAGGGGCTCCCATGGCCTGCGCGGCGAAGACCCCCATCACGACGGCCCAGGCCCAGCCCCAATTGATGTGGACCCAGCTCGATCCCTCGGCCTTGGATCCCTTCAGCACGGCGGCGGCGACGGTTCCGTCGCCGAAGACGATCAGCACCATGGTGCCGAAAAATTCACCGAAAACAGGCCCTAACAACGATTGCACGTCAATCTCCTCCTTAAGGAAAAATAAGGGAATGGATTGCTTTGCCTGTGTTGCCCCCGTTGACGATTTTTGCTGCGCCTATTGGCCGACGAACCCCAAAACGCGAGACCGATCCAAAAACGAGCGACGGATGGGAGGACAGGAATACCGATCGAGAGGAACGGGATGTGCGAAGCGGTTCCAGCATCCCCGATTCTAAGTCTAGTTCTTATTTTTTTGTATGTCAACGATAAAAAATGAGAAAAATGAAAACGAAGAGGGCGAATGACGGCCCGATCTTCGAGGTTCCGGAATGTCTTGCCGTGCGGCGGGTCATTCTGCCCCGCGGTGCACGTGCGGCGTTCTCCCGGCTTGCCGGGAGGAGAGCACGATGGCGGACAGGATGAGAATGCAGCCCAGGACGGCGGGTCGGGTCGGCCAGGAGTCCGTGGCCATCGAGGTCATCACGATCGCCGCGGGAACCTCTCCCGACGTCAGAAGCGAGACCGTCGACGCCGGAATATGGCGCAGGGACGCATAGAAGGTGTAATAGCCCAGGAGGGACGTGAAAAAGACGGTGATCGCGATCAGCCCGATCTGGAATCCCGTCAGCTCCGGAAGGTCCGACCACCCGGAGGTCAGGGACTTGAAAAAGAACATCCACAGGCCGCCGAAGAGGTTGCTGTAGAAGAAGATCCCCATTCCGGAAACGCCGCCCCTCGTGACCGAGGCCCGGCCCCACAGGGCCTGGGCCGATATGCCAAGGACGCCCAGCAGGCCCCAGATCAGGCCGGGCACGGAGATCTCCGTGTCGACGCTCCAGTCGGGGCGCATGACGGAACAGAGGACGCCGAGCGAGACGGCGATGGCGCCGAACAGATCGTATGGGCCGGGTTTCTCTCCCGTTATCAGCGAGGAGCCCATGGCCGTGGCGATGGGGGCGGTGTAGCGGACGACCAGAGCGGTCGCCACGGGCAGGTAGGCGACCGAGAGCATGAAACCCAGATAGGCGCAGACCGGGGCCAGAGGGGCGAGGAGGAACAGGGCCAGAAACTCCCTCCTCCGGATGTGGAGATGCTGCGGCGCAAAGAGCCCGATGCATGTTCCGAGCACGAGGGAGGATACGGCGCAGCGAAGAAGGACGACGGTGTTCATGTCCGCTCCGCTCTGTCCCAGAAGCTTCGAGGCCGGGCTGCTGAGAGCCCAAAGCAGCCCCGTCCCCACGGCAAGAAGGATACCCGATGTGCTCTTGTCCAACTTGTGGATACCTCGATTCCCGAATGATTGCCGCTCCGTCTCCGCCGGCCGCGGACCGTCCGTCCAGGATTATACCCTTTTCGGTGCGGAACCGGGTCCCCTCCCGGTTTTGCCCCGCGGGGTATAATGATGCTCGAGGGGAAACCTATTTGCGGAGGTGTTCGAGTGGCCAGGGACGAGCCGATCCGTTACGTGTGCGCCGACTGCGGGCACATGACGACCACGCGCACGGGACGCTGTCCGTCCTGTGGGGCCTGGGGGACGCTGGAGTCCGAGGCGTCCTCGGCTCCCTCCAAACGGTCCGTCGCCGCCCGGGTGGTGAGCGCCGTCGACGTCCGGCCGCCGCGCCGCCTTTCGACGGGCATCGGGGAGCTGGATCGCGTCCTGGGCGGAGGGCTGGTCCCCGGCGGGGTCGTCCTGATCGGAGGCCAGCCGGGCATCGGCAAGTCCACCCTGCTGCTGCAGGCCGCGGGGCGCGTCGCGGGGACGGGGGCCTCCGTGCTCTACATCTCCGGCGAGGAGTCCGAGGCTCAGGTGGCCTTGCGCGCCGCCCGTCTGGGAGTGGCCTCGGACCGTCTGCTGCTCTGCTGCGGGACCGATCTGGAGGGGGCGCTTCAGAACCTGTGGGACGTCTCCTTCGTCGTTCTCGACAGCGTCCAGGCCATGAGGGCCGAGGGGGAGGCGGGCTGGCCCGGGACGCCCAATCAGGTTCGGGCCGTCGCGCAGAGGGTCGTCGACGCGGCCCGTGCGGGCGACGTCCCGGCGGTGCTCGTGGGGCACATCACCAAGGACGGCCGCCTGGCGGGGCCCATGCTGCTGGAGCATATGGTGGACGCCGTCCTGACCTTCTCCGGGGAGGGGTACTCGTCCTATCGCATGCTGCGCGCGGTCAAGAACCGCTACGGCAGTACGGACGAGCTGGGGGTCTTCGAGATGCGCGAGGACGGGCTGATCCCCGTGGAGGACAAGAGCGGGCTCTACTGGAACCGGTCGGACGCCGCGGTCTCGGGGGTCGCCATGACGATCGCCCTGGAGGGGACCACGCCCCTGGCCGCGGAGATCCAGACCCTGGCGGGGCCCACGGTCTTTCCCTACCCCAGGCGTACCGCACGGGGCATCGAGCTGAACCGCTTTCAGCTGCTGACGGCCGTCATCGAAAAACGCTGCGGGCTGCCCTGCAGCGGGCACGATCTGTACATGAACGTGGCGGGCGGGCTGTCGATTCAGGACCCGTCGGCCGACCTGGCGGCCTGTGCCGCCCTGGCGTCGGCCCTGAGGGACGTCCCGCTTCCGGGCGGCTCCTGCTGGCTGGGCGAGGTGGGACTGGCGGGGGAGGTGCGCCCCGTCACGCGCCTCGGCGTGCGGCTGAGGGAGGCCGCCCGGCTGGGCTTCTCCCGCGCCGTCGTCAGCTCTCGGGAGCGGAACGAGCGCGTGGAGGGCCTGGAGATCGTCGCGGTCTCGCACCTGAATCAGGCCCTGGCCGCGGGCTTGTCGAGAAAAGAGGCGTAAGCCAGGGGCGCGCCGGGAGGGCCGGCGTTCCCCCGAACTTGGAGGTCGTCTTATGAAAAACCTTTCGCGCAGGGAAAACGCGGTTTTCCCCGTCATCGTTCTGGCCGTCCTGGGCCTGATGCTTTGGGGCTCGGCGGCCCCGGCCCGCGCGCCTTCCAAGGTGGTCCTGGCCCCCCTGTCGGGCTCGGTCGGCGTGCAGATGGAGCAGTTCGTCGGGCGGGTGATCCGGCAGGCGGACGAGGAGGGAGCCGCCCTCGTCGTCTTCGAGCTCGATACGCCCGGCGGGCTGGTGGAGGCCACGCGCGGCATCGTCCAGGCGATTTTGGGCTCCAGGGCCCCCGTGGTGATGTGGGTTCCGCCCGGCGGTCGGGCGGCTTCGGCGGGCGCCTTCATGATGCAGGCGGCCCACGTCGCGGCCATGGCCTCGGGGACCAACGTCGGGGCGGCGCATCCCGTGGTCGCATCCGGAAAGGACCTGCCGAACGACGACATGAAGAAGAAGGTCGTCAACGACCTGGAGGCCCAGATGCGCGCCCTGGTCCAGCTGCGGGGCCGCAATCAGAAGGCCGCGCAGAGGATGATCCAGGAGAGCCTGTCCCTGACGGCCCACGAGGCCCTGGCGGAGAAGGTCGTCGATCTCGTCGCGGACGACCTGGACTCCCTTCTGGAGGCCGTATCCGGCCGGGTCGTGACCGTCGATGCGAACCCCGTCAAGATCGCGCTGCGGCCAGGAATGCCGGTCGAGCGCGTGGAGATGACCTGGCAGGAGAAGCTGATCCAGTTCCTCTCGAGCCCCGATATCGCCTACCTCCTTCTGGTGGGGGGGCTTCTGGCGCTGTTCTACGAGATCATCACCCCCGGCGGCTTCGTCCTGGGCACGACGGGGGCCGTCATGCTCCTGCTCGGGAGCATCGGCCTGAGGATGCTCCCGTTCAGCTGGGCGGGCGTGGCCCTGGTCGGGGCGGGCGTGATCGTCATGGGGCTCGACCTTCTGGTGGGCGGGATGGGGATCCTGAGCCTGCTCGGGGTCGCGGTGCTCGTCGCGGGGGGGCTTTTCCTGTTCCGTGCCCCGGGCGGGGAGCTGCTGCGCGTCTCCGTGTCCCTGATTGCGGGGATAACGGTTGCGCTTGGAGCCTGTTTCACGTTGTTCGCGTTCATGGTGGCCCGGAGCCTGAGGCGAAAGGTCTCCACGGGGCGTCGGGGGCTGATCGGCCTGGAGGCCGTGGCCGTCGAGCCCTTGACGGCCGAAGCCGAGGGAATGGTGCGGTGCCGCGGGGAGCTTTGGCGTGCCCGTGCGGAGGACGGGAGCCTTTCGGAAGGGGACGTCGGGATCGTCTCCGCCCTCGACGGCATCGTCCTTGTCGTTCGCCGGAAGAAGGAAAGCTAGAAAAGGAGAGTCGGATCCATGAGTCTTGCCGTTCTGGGAGCGGGGAGCTTCGGCACCGCGGTGGCGGACCATGCCGCCCGGGTGGGGCGCGAGGTCGTCCTCTGGTGCCGGGGGGGCGACCAGGCCCGCCACATCAACGAGCGTCATCGCAACCCGCGCTATCTGAAGGACTACCCTCTGCAGGAATCCCTGAGGGCCACGGCGGTCCTGGAGGAGGCCCTGGAGGGGGCGGACCGCGTGGTCCTGGCCCTTCCGACCCAAAGCCTGAGGAGCGTTCTGGAGCGCCTCGCCCCCCTGTCCCCGGAGGGGCGGAGCTTTCTGAGCCTGGCCAAGGGGATCGAGATATCGACCGGGCTCATGCCCCACAGGATCTTCGAGGAGGTCCTGCCCGGCTCCTCCTACAGCGCGCTTTCCGGGCCCAGCCATGCCGAGGAGGTCGTCCGGGACCTCCCTACGGCGGTCATCGTGGCCTCGAAGGACCCCGCCACCGCCGTCGAGTGGCAGAAGCTGCTGAACGCCCCCCGCTTTCGGGTCTACACGAGCGGGGACGTCGTCGGGGTGGAGCTGGGAGGGGCGGTGAAGAACATCATCGCGATCGCCGTAGGTATCGCCCACTCGCTCTCGGTCGGCGACAACGCCAGGGCCGCCCTGGCGACGCGCGGATTGGCCGAGATCATGAGGCTGGGCTCCGCCATGGGCGCCTCTCCCCTGACCCTGGCCGGGCTCGCGGGGGTAGGGGACCTGATGGCAACCTGCTACAGCGCGCACTCCCGCAACTTTCGCTTCGGTGCGGCGATCGGGCGCGGGGCGTCGGCCGATTCCGCGGTCTCGGAGATCGGCCAGGTGGTCGAGGGGGCCCACACGGTGAAGGCCCTCGTGGCCTATGCCCGAACGAAGGGCATCGAGCTGCCCATCTCCGAAGGGGTTCACGCGATCCTCTACGAGGGGGCGGTGCTTCAGGACGTCATCGAGCGGCTGCTCTTCAGGGAGCCCAAGCCGGAGTGAGCCCCTCCGCCGCGGGGCTTCCGCAGGGAGGACAAGACCGGCGGCGCAGGGCCGATGCAACGAAAGGTGTGGAGGCATGAACGTCGACGTTTTGCTGTTTCGGAATTTCGAGACCCTGGACGCCTTCGGCCCCGTGGAGATCCTCGGGAGCGTTCCGGGCTTCTCCGTGCGCTGCGTCTCCCCGAACGGCGGGATGGTCGTGAGCGTTCAGGGGGTTCGGGTATGGACGGAACCCCTGGGGACGGGATCCGAGCCCGAGGTCCTGCTGGTGCCGGGTGGGATGGGTACGCGCGCTCTGGTCGGCGACCCGGCGTACCTTGCGGGGCTGAAGGACGTTGCCGAACGCTCGGCCCATGTCCTCACGGTCTGCACCGGCTCGGCCCTTCTGGCCGCGACGGGGCTTCTGGACGGGCTCAGGGCTACCTCCAACAAGCGGGCCTTCGACTGGGTCGTCTCCGTCAATCCCTCGGTGCGGTGGGTATCCTGCGCCCGTTGGGTCGTGGACGGGAAGTTCTACACCTCCTCCGGGGTCTCCGCCGGGATGGACATGGCCCTGGGATTCCTGGAGGACCGCCTGGGCCGG
The DNA here is from genome assembly GCF_003860125.1 of Fretibacterium sp. OH1220_COT-178. Classification (NCBI taxonomy): domain Bacteria; kingdom Thermotogati; phylum Synergistota; class Synergistia; order Synergistales; family Aminobacteriaceae; genus Fretibacterium; species Fretibacterium sp. OH1220_COT-178. Next base: position 26,822 of record NZ_RQYL01000018.1, read on the forward strand.
GCGGAGGCGGAGGCGGCGGCACGGAGGATCGAGTACGTCCGCAACGCGGATCGGGACGAGGACCCGTTTGCCCGGTGACGATGCCGGGCCTTGCCTTGTGTGGGAAAGAACGGAGGAGGTATTTTTGATGATCGTGACCACGACGCCCAGCGTGGAGGGGCGCAACATCAGGGAGTATCGGGGCATCGTGTTCGGCGAGGTGGTCGCCGGCGTCAACTTTTTGAAGGACATCGGAGCGGCCTTGCGGAACGTCTTTGGAGGGCGCTCCAAGGGGTACGAGGAGGAGCTGACCCGCGCTCGCGACGAGAGCCTGGCCGAGATGGCCCAGAGGGCGGCTGCGATGGGGGCCGACGCCGTCGTGGGCGTCAAGATGGATTACGAGGTGCTGGGAACGGGCAACGACATGCTGATGGTGACGTGCAGCGGGACGGCCGTGAAGCTGGACTGAGGGGCCCTTTCTTGGTGGCGGGCGGAGCCGGACCTCTTCGGCTCCGCCCGTCGCGTACGGGGATCGGGATCCGTCCGCCGAGCCGACTCGTTCTCGTAGGCGTGCTCTCATCGTTTTTGGGGTGCGCCGCCTTTTGGGAACGTTCGCCGAAGGTCTGGGCCGATCGTGCAATCCGTAGGCATCCTCAAGGTAAAGCGCTCTCGGGAAAGGATCCCGAGAGCGCTTTCGATCACGGCGAACGGATCCTATTCGGAGCCGGCCGCGCTCAGCAAGGCCCCGATCGGGCGGTAGACCCTGCCCTTCCGCCCGGCCTCGAACTCCTCTCGGGCCCGCCGAACGAGGCTGGGGTCGACAGCCAGGTCATAAACGGTCCCGGCAAGGGTTTTTGCGGCCAGAACCATGCCCTTGAGCCCCAGCGAGCCCCCCGAGCAGGCCACGGCCTGCCAGGAGTGGTGCGGAACGCCGAGGGGCCACGATGCCACCCAGACCATGGAGGTGGGCATGATGTTCGCCACGTCGCCGACGTCGGTCGAACCCATCACGAATTTTCCCGCGTCGAAGCAGGGGAGAGGTGCCGTGTTCAGGATCGTCCCGATCCCCTCGGGCATCCGGCTCAGGGCCGCCTCGCGCTGTCCGGACGGCAGGGACTCCTGAATTTCCCGGGCGAAGCGCATCTCCTCCTCGCTGTAGGCGACGGGACCGGCAAACGAACGGAGATTTTGTTCCAGCAGCGCGTTGAGGACCTTGTTGGGGAGCGTGTTGTAGCAGCCGCCCAGGATCTCGGTCTGGACCTCGGTCTCGGTCATGAGGGCCGCGCCCTTCGCCACCTTGACCAGACGCCGCCAGAGCGAGACCAGTTCTCCGTCGTGCGGGGCCCTGGCGAAGTACCAGACCTCGGCCTCGGGCGGCACGATGTTGGGGGCGAGTCCGCCCTGGGTGATGACGTAGTGCAGGCGGTCCTGGGCGACCATGTGCTCTCTCAAGTAGTTGGCGCCGACGTTCATCAGCTCCACCGCGTCGAGCGCGCTCCGACCGGCCTCGGGGGACGCGCCGGCGTGGGCGGAGATTCCCTGAAAACGGAATTTTGCGGAGACCATGGCCGTCATGGTCGCGGCGGTGACGGAGCTGCAGTCGGCCGGGTGCCAGCTCAGGGCCACGTCCGTGCCGGAGAAATAGCCGTCCTTCGCCATGTCCCCCTTGCCGGTCAGGACCTCCTCGGCGGGACAGCCGTAGTAGCGTACGGTGCCCTGGATCCCCTGGGAGGCGAAGACCTCCTTTACGGCGCACGCGGCCATGAGGCCGCCGACGCCCAGCAGGTTGTGTCCGCAGCCGTGTCCGGGGGCCTTGGGGGCGGTTGCCTCGGGCCTTGTGCTCACGGTTTGGGACATCCCGGCTAGGGCGTCGTACTCGCCAAGGATGCCGACGACCGGGCCCCCCTCTCCCCACTCGGCCATGAAGGCGGTGGGCATGTCGCCCTTCTGCACCACCTTGAAACCGCGCTGCCGCAAAAAGTCCATCTGGAGCCGGGCGGCCTCGTGCTCCTGATAGGCGAGCTCGGGAGAAGCCCATATCTCCAGAGCCAGGGCCTCAAAGGGGGCCCGGTTCGCGTCGATCCACGTCAAAATCGCTCTCTTGTCCATGCTTTGCTCCCTTCGGATTTGTCTCGTGAATGGACTTTAGGAAAAGGAAAAAGGCCAAGGAGATGGCGCCGTTCCTCCGCTCCCGTCCTGCGGAACCGCTCCGGCGGGCGAGGAGGAGCGCCGCAAGAAATCCCGGGCCGCAGCGCCGGCCCGGCTGCGTGCCGCTCCTCTTTGGGTACGCGAGGAAGAGGCAAGTCCCTTCATCATTATAATCGAGGACGGGAGCGGGGGCCAGGTGAATCGGCACGGCCTTTTCGGCGACGGGGGAGGCTTTTCGGCGTTTTCTGCGGCCTCCGGGAGCGATGGGGCGACCGGCCGCCGGGTTGTGGGATAATAAGCCCAATTTTTCCGCGAGGGGGAAGTGCGTATCGTGAGTCCGTTCCGCTTTGTCCTGAAGCACATAGCGCCTCTGACCGTGGGGTATCTGTTCATCGGCATCGCCTTCGGGGTCTTGGCCGTCGAGGCCGGCCACTCGGTCCTCTGGACGTTCCTGGCCGGTCTCCTGATCTATGCCGGTTCGATGCAGATCGTCATGATCTCGCTCATGCTCTCCGGGGTCCCCCTCTACGCCATCGCATTCATGACGTTCTTCGTCAACGCGCGTCACATCTTCTACGGCCTGGGGTTCGTCGAACGGTTCCGCGGCCGGGGCTGGATGTCCCCCTATCTGGCCCTCACGGTGACCGACGAGACCTATTCCGTGCTCTGTTCCATCGAGTACCCGCCGGAAATGGATTCGCGGAAGGCCGACCTCTGCATCGCCGCGACGTGCCATCTGCTCTGGGCCTTCAGCTGCCTTGCGGGGGCCCTGTTCGGCCGGACGATGCCCTTCGACATGCGGGGCATAGAGTTCTCCGCCACGGCGTTCTTCACGACGATCTGCGTCGATCAGTGGCGCCGGTTCGGATCTCACATTCCCGCCGTCGCGGGGTTCCTCGCCGCGCTCGCCTTCTACGGCCTCCTGGGGCCGGACCGCTTCCTTCTGCCTGCTCTGTCCGCAAGCCTGATCGTGCTGCTCGTCCTCAGGGACCGGGTCGCCCTGGGAATGGGGGGTGGCGCATCGTGAGCCTCGGCTCCCTGTCGGTCCTGGCCGTCGTCGCCCTCGTCACGATGCTGACCCGTGGCCTGCCCTATCTTCTGTTCGGCGGAAACAGGGAGGTGCCCGGTTTCCTCCGCTACCTCGGCGCGGTGCTGCCCGCCTCCATCATGGTCGTCCTGGTGGTCCATTGCCTGAGGCACGTCAAGCTGACGGCCTGGCCCTACGGGATCGCGGAGCTGTCCGCCGTGGCCGTCGTCGTCGCTGCCCAGATCCTGAAGAAGAGCGCCATCCTCAGCGTGTTTCTGGGGACGGCGCTCTATATGTTCTTGATTCGGCTGCTCTAGCGGGGGGAGGGACTTTTCCCCGCACCCCCTACACTTTATCCTTGAACCAGCGCACGATCTCCTGCAGCCTGGCCAGGCGCGGTCTGGGACGGCCGGAGCGGCTCAGCTCGTGGTTCTCGCCCTTGAAGACGCACAGGCGGGCCTCCACGCCGTTGCGCTTGAGGGCCGTGAAGAACTGGAGCCCCTGCGAGATCTCGCAGCGATGGTCCTCGTCCGAGTGGATGAGCAGGGTCGGGGTCCTCACCTGGTCGGCGTATTTCAGGGGGGAGTGCTGCCAGAGCTTGTCCACGTCGCTCCAGACGTCGGCCGCCTGCTGGTCCGGGACGAAGAAGTATCCGATGTCGGAGATGCCGGCCATCGAGACCCAGTTGCAGATGCTCCGCTGCGTCACGGCCGCCCGGAAACGGTCGGTATGACCGACGATCCAGTTGGTCATGAACCCGCCGTAGGAGCCGCCGGTCACGCCCATCCGGTCTCGGTCCACGAAGGGAAGAGTGTCGACGGCCCAGTCCACGAAGGCCATCAGGTCCTCGTAATCGATGGTGCCGTACTTGCCCCGGACATCGGCAAAGGCGTTGCCCTTTCCGTCGCTGCCCCGCGGGTTGCAGAACAGCACGACAAACCCCTCCGCCGCCCAGCACTGCATCTCGTGCACGAAGACGTCGCTGAACGTCGCCTTGGGCCCGCCATGGATGTGCAGCAGGGTCGGGTACTTCTTGCCGACCTCGAAACCGACGGGACGCATGTACCAGCAGTCGAGCCCCTCGGGGGAACCGTTCTCCAGGCGGACGTGCTCGGGCACGCTCAGGTCCTTTCCCGCGAGGGCCTTCGCGTTGAAGTCCGTGAGACGCCGTTCCCTGCCGGGCTCCACGAGGTACAGCTCCTGGAGCCCCAGCCCCTCGAGGCCGACGACGGCCGCACGGCCGCCGCGAACGTCGTATTCGTCGATGCTGCGCAGCTCCCGCGAGATCTGCTCGATGCCGCCCTGAGCGTCGATGGCGTGCAGGTGCGAGCGGCATCCGTCCGTGGAGACGAACCACGCCCGGTCGCCGTCCACGAGGAAGGCGTGCGCCTGGTCGGTCGTTCCGTAGCGGCAGTCGCAGATGATGGAGTTCCTCAGGCTCCGGTCGAGGTCGGGCGTCAGGCATTGCGGAGCGCCGTTCGCCGCCCGGTAGAAGCGCACGTTCTCGTTGTGCCCGTGGCGCTTCATGTCCGTGCCGGTCAGCAGGAGTCCGCCCGCGAACACGTCCGCGCAGGACCATGCGAATTGGGCCTGGGGGGCGCGTTCGGTCACGGCCTTCGCCTCCAGGTCGAACTCCCAGACCCCGCTCGTCTCCGGCATCGCGTCCCCATAGACGACCCCCGTCGCCAGCGCCCGCCTGCGGTCGGGCGAGAGGCGCACCTGACGCACCTCCATGTCGTGCGGCGACAGGTCCTCGAGCTCGCCCGAACCAAGGGCGAGCAGGGAGAGCGTCCTTCGGGACTGACCGGTGAACCCCTTGCCGTTCGAGCAGAAGGGGATCTGCTCGAAGACCTCGTAGTCCGCGTCCTCGAACCGGTCCTCCGGACGCGCATCGACGGTCTGGAGCAGGAGGCGCTCCTCGTCGAGCGCCCAGAGCGCGGCCACGGTCCGGGGGACCTCCGCCAAAAAGCGGGCCTCGCCCCCCGCCACCGGGATGCGGTAGATGCGGGCGGCCTCGGCACGCCGTTTCTCCGCGTCCTCCTTGGGCTTGTGCTCGACTGGCTGGCGTTCCCGGCCGCTGACGAAAATCAGACCGGTCCCCGAGACGTCCCAGCAGAAGGCCTTCTCCGCGCCCGTGGCGGTCAGACGGAAACGGGTCTCGGTGGCCAGGTCGTAGATCCACAGGTCGGAGAGATAGCGGTTGTTCTCCAGGTCGGCCTGGTGGACGGCAAAGGCGATCTTGGAACCGTCGGGGGAGAAGCGCGGGGCCGACAGGAAACGGTATTGAAGGAGATCGTGGAACGTGATGCGCGTGTTCTGAAGTTTTTCTGTGCTTTTTTCCATGGTTTCGGATGTTCCTTCCTGCAGCCAGAGTAGGCGGCGATGTTCAGTCCAAGTGAGGCGCGGAGGCTACGGCGCAGAGCGCGATGGAATGGAACTTTTCCTCGGCGCTCGATCCGCGGGAGGTGACCACAACGGGGATCTTCGCCCCGACGACGATCCCGGCCAGCTGCGCGTGGGCCGACACCAGAAGGCTCTTGCCCAAAAGGTTGCCGGCCGTCATGTCGGGCGTCAGCAGGACGTCGAAGCGGCCGCAGTTCTCGCTCTCGTAGCCCTTGATCGCGGCGATCTCGGGGCTCATCGCCACGTCGTAGGAGATGGGGCCCTCGACGATGCAGCCGTCGATCTCCCCGCGCCGGTTCATCTCCGTCAGCTCGGCGGCCTCCACGGTCTCGCGCATCTTGGGGTTCAGCTTCTCGATCGCGCAGAGCACGGCCACCCTGGGGCGCTCCCAGCCCATCGCCCTCAGCGTCGTCACGGCGTTCAGGATCAGCCCCTTCTTCCGGTTCAGGTCGGGATACACGACCATGCCGCCGTCGGTCACCACCACGAGCCGGTCGACGCCGGGGATCTGGAAGAAAGCGAGGTGCGACATCAGGCCGCCGGAGGGGGAGTCCTCGGTATGCAGGTTGTTCGCTCGGTCCACGACGGGCTTCAACAGGTCCTTCGTATCCATCCTGCCCTTGACCAGGAAGTCTCCGGCCCCGGAGGCGATCAGCTCCACGGCGCGCTGGGCCGGGTTCTCGCCGTCCGGGACGTCGGAGAGGACGCACCGGTCCGGGGCTCCGCCCAGGGATCGGACCAGCTCCGCGACGTGGCGTGCGTTGCCCGTCAGTACGGGGAGGCCGATGATTCCCGCCTTTTCCGCCGCGAGGACCGCCTCCAGTACGTGCTCGTCCTCCGCGCCGGCCACGACGCATCGGCGCTTGCCCGGCAGGGCCCGGGCCCGTTCGACGAGCACCTCGAAGTTCCGGTATTCCATCGTTTCACACCTCCTTGAAATGGGCGTCGAAGGTTCGGCGCCGTCCGTCAGTGCGCCAGCGACCTCATGAACCAGAGGATGTTCGGGATCGCGAACAGGTCGATCAGGGCGGCCCCGCAGAGGGGGACGATCAGAAAGGCCTTGTAGGAGACCAGATTGTGGTGGTCGCAGGCCGCCCGCATCATCGAGACGGCGCTCGGCGGGGCTCCAAGCCCGTGGCCGATGAAGCCGGAGCAGATGATCGCCGCGTCGTAATCCCCGCCCATCAGGGGAAAGATGACGAATACCGTCATCAGGAGGATCATGGCGGTCTGAACGGCCAGGATCGCCAGCAGCGGAAGGGCCAGGCCGTAAAGTTCGCCGATCCTGACGCTCATCATCGAGGTGGTCAGAAAGAGGCTGACCGATACCGTCGAGATCAGGTCGAGGCACTGGGGGTGGATGCGAACGATCTTCAGGGCGTCGTTCAGGTTGCGGAACGCCACCGCCAGAAACATCGCGCCCAGATATCCGGGGAAGGTGAAGTTCCCCCAGCCCCAGACCTCTCTGGCCCAGTGCTGCAGCCGATCCGCCCCCCAGCGCCCGAACGCCATCAGGGCCAGGAGGAGCCCCAACGTGTGGATGAAGTCGTTGATCGTGATGGCCTCCCGCTCCTCGGAGTCGTGGTAGCCCTTCTTGAAGAATTCCAGGTCCGTCGTGAGCTTCAGATTTTTTCGGCGGACCAGCCAGTCCGCGACGGGGGCCCCCAGGGTGCCTCCGACGATGATCCCGAAGGTGGCCGCCGCCACGGCGACGACCAGCGCTCCCTCCGCCCCCAGGGATTCGGCCGATGGGCCGAAGATGACGGCCAGGCTGTGCCCGCCCTGGAGGGACACGGCGCCCGCCATGACGCCCAGCAGGGGATGGAGTCCGAGGAGCTTTGCGGCCGACACCCCCACGATGTTCTGCAACAGGGCCAGGCCCCAGCAACAACAGAGATAGAGGAAGAGCGTCTCGCCGCCCCGATGAAAGGCGCGAAAGCTTCCCGTGAGGCCGATTCGGGTGAAGAATACGGCGATCATCGGTATTTGCAGGCTGAGGTCGAAATTGACCGCGGCGACCCCCGATGCGCTCAGCGAGAAGGTCGTCGCCGCGGCCAGGAGGCCTCCGATGACTCCGGCGGGAATGCACAGGCGCCTGAAGATCTCGTAGCGGTTTCTCAGACCGACGCCCAGAAGAAAGAGGAGCGAGGCGATCGCTGCGGTGAACACGGGGTCGAATTGAACGTTCGCAAAGCCTTGAATGCTTGAGACTTCCATACAAATGGTGCCCTTTCCGAATCAGGCTGTCGATTGGCCCGGATGTCCGGGCCCAGGGTCACATTATATAGAAGCCCCGGACTTTACTCAACGGGAGTATTTCTGAGTATGGGAGGGAAAATCCGCCCGGAGGGAAGCCTTGGGGCGGATTTTCGTAGGGCGTTTGGTACCGGTTGCCTCGGGTGGGGAGCTCAGGGTGTGACGACAGGAAAGGCAGCCGCGAGGCGATTGATGAACCAGACGATGTTGGGGATTCCCACCAGGTCGATCAGCACCGCGCCGCACAGCGGGACGATGAGAAATGCCTTGTAGGAGATCACTCCGTAGCGCTCGCATACCGCACTCATGTTGGAGACCGCGTTGGGGGTCGCTCCGAGCCCGTGTCCGACGAAGCCGGAGCAGATGACGGCCGCATCGTAGTCCCTGCCCAGAAGACGGAAGAGAACGAAAATGGCGATGATCGCGATGCTCAGTACCTGGAGCAACAGAATGGCGATCAGCGGGATGGCCAGATCGTAGAGGTCCCAGATGCGCAGGCTCATCATGGCCATCGTCAGGAAGATGCCGATGGAGATGTCCGCGATGAGTTCGATGGCTCGCTCGTGAAGCCTGACGACCTTGAGTCCATCGTTCAGGTTGCGGAAGATCACGGCTGCGAACATGGCTCCGACGTACCCGGGAAGGGAGAAGTTCTGCCATTTCCAGACGTTCTTGGCCTGATCATTGAACCAGCCGGAGGCCATGGAGCCCAGCGCCATGAGGGCGAGCACCAGGGTCAGCATGCGGAAGAGGTCGAAACTGTCGGTCTCCCTCGACATTGTCTCGAGGTCCGGATGCGTCTTGTAAAGCGCGTCCTGAGAGGCGGAGAGCTCCAGTTTGTTGCGCTGGATCAGCCAGGTTGCCAGAGGCCCTCCCATGATCCCGCCCGCAATCAGGCCGAAGGTCGCCGATGCGATGGCGACGGCCTTGGCCCCGGCGATCCCCATGGCCTCCGCCGTGGGGCCGAATGCCGCGGCCGCTCCGTGTCCGCCCTCCAGGGAGACCGCACCGGCCATGACGCCCAGAACCGGATGAATGCCGAAGATCTTGGCCAAGGAGGCTCCGAATGCGTTCTGGAACACCGCGAGTCCCCAGCAGGCGCAGAGGTAGACGATCAACGCCCGCCCTCCTTTTTTCAGGAGCCCCAGGCTTCCGCCGATTCCGACCGTGGTGAAGAACGCCAGCATCATGGGGCTCTGGAGCGTGGTCTGGAATTTCACCGTGGCTCCGCCCCGATGGTGTAAAAAGAGGGTGATCAGAGCCATAACGAGCCCGCCGATAACCGCGGCGGGAATGCTGTAGCGCGTCAGGAAAGCTATTTTGCGCCGGAGTCCGACGCCGATCATGTAGAGGATGGCCGCGATGGCCGTGGTGAACAAGGGGTCGAAGCTGAGGGTGAACACTCCGTTGATCGTCTCCCAATTCAAAACGATACACGTCCTTTCATGATTTTTTGCCGATACAGAACAGAATCGGTGCCGCCGCTCGACATTGCGGCGGAGCGTCCCTAGCGGAGCGGCTCGGGGTTGGTTCCCCGGATCTGGCCGGTGCCGTAGATGACGAACTTGGTGGACGTGAGCTGTTCGATGCCCATGGGGCCGCGGGCGTGCAGCTTCTGCGTGCTGATGCCCATCTCGGCCCCGAACCCGAACACGCCCCCGTCGGTGAAGCGCGTCGAGGCGTTGACGTAGACGGCGGCCGCGTCAACGCCGGCCAGGAATCGCTGTGCGTTGGCGTAGCTCTCCGTCACGATGGCCTCGCTGTGTTTCGTTCCGTGCCGGTGGATGTGCTCCATGGCCTCCTCGATGCCGTCCACCACCCGGACGGCCAGGATCATGTCGTGGTACTCCGTGTCCCAGTCCTCCTCCGAGGCGGGCTTGGCGTCCGGATAGAGGGCCCGGATGTCCTCGTCCCCGCGGAGCTCCACGCCGCGGGACGCCATCGCCTCCATCGCCGCAGGGACGAATCGCTTCGCGATGTCCCTGTGGACCAGCAGCGTCTCCATGGCGTTGCAGACCGCGCTGCGCTGCGTCTTTGCGTTGACCGCGATGTCGAGGGCCATGTCGACGTCCGCCGAGGCGTCGACGAAGGTGTGGCAGTTGCCGTCGCCCGTCATGATGTAGGGGACTCGGGCGTGTTCGGTCACGGCCGCCTTCAGCGCCTTGCCCCCGCGGGGGATCAGAACGTCCAGGGCCTGGAGGCGCATCAGCCCGACGGAGGCCGTGCGGTCGGGGTTGGAGACGAGCTGGACGGCCCCCTCCGGCATTCCCGCTCCCGTGGCCGCCGCCCGAAGGGCGCCCGCGATGGCGACGTTGGAGCGCAGGGCCTCCTTGCCGCCCCTGAGGATGACGGCGTTGCCCGATTTCAGGCACAGCCCCGCCGCGTCGGCGGTCACGTTGGGCCGGGCCTCGTAGATGATGCCCACCACGCCCAGAGGGACTCGGACGCGTCCCACCTTGAGGCCCCGATCCACCGTCCACATCCCCAGGACCGTGCCGATGGGGTCCTGGAGGGCGGCGATCTCCTCCAGGCCGGACGCCATCCCCTCGATGCGGGATTCGTCCAGGGCGAGGCGGTCCAGGGTCGCCGCGGAGAGCCCGGCGGCACGGCCGTCCTCGAGGTCCTTCGCGTTCTCCGAGCGGATGAGGCCGGAGTCCTTGCGGAGCGCCGCCGCCATGGCTCGCAGCGCGCCGTTTTTGGCCTCCGCCCCCGCGACCGCCAGCTCCCGTGCGGCCGCCCGGGCCCGGTCTCCCATTTGTGCCAGTTCGTGCTCCATGCTCATGCGTTTCCGTCCTTTCGTTCAGACCAGGGCCATGTTGTTTCGGTGCACCAGTTCCTCGTAGTCGCAGACGCCCAGTATGGAGGCGATCTCCCCCGACCGGCGGCCGAGGATCCTGCGCGCGTCCCCGGAGGCGTAGTTGCTGATCCCCCTGGCCACCTCCTGGTTGGCGCCGTTGCGGATGGAGACCACGTCCCCCGGCCGGAAGTTCCCCTCGATGTCCCGGACCCCGGAGGGCAGGAGGCTTTTTCCCTGGTGGACGAGGGCCCGCTCGGCCCCTTCGTCCACCCGCAGGACTCCCTTGGGGGCGCTGCCGACGGCCAGCCACTGCCGGCGTGCGGCGTATCCCTCCCGGCTGGGGATGAAGAAGGTGCCGACCTCCTCGCCCCCGGCGATGCGCCGGATCACGTTGCGTTCGTCGCTCGATGCGATCACCATGGGGATTCCGTTGGCCATCGTGATCCGCGCCGCGGCCAGCTTGGTGGCCATCCCCCCGCTGGACATGGAGCTGCCCCTCGTCGTCGAGTTGGCCTCCATCGCCTCCGTGACGACGGAGACCTTCGGGATCAGGCGCGCGCCGGGGTTCCTGCGGGGATCGGCGTCGTAGAGGCCGTCGATGTCCGACAGGATCATCAGCAGGTCGGCCCCCGCGTTGCAGGCGACCATGGCGGAGAGCCGGTCGTTGTCCCCGAACTTCAGCTCGTGGACCGCAACGGTGTCGTTCTCGTTGACGATGGGGATCACGCCGTAGTCCAGCAGCGCAAAGATCGTATTGCGGGAGTTCAGGTAACGTCCCGGCTCGGAGAAACAGTCCCGCGTCAGGAGGACCTGGGCCACGCTCTTGGAGTACTCCGCGAAGAATTTTTCATACATCTGCATCAGGAGCCCCTGCCCGACGGCGGCCAACGCCTGTTTTTCCGGCAGGGTCGAAGGCATGCGTCCCAGCTTTCCGGCCCCGGCCCCGACGGCCCCGGAACTGACGAGGATCAGTTCACGGCCGGAGTTGTGCAGGTCGGAGACCTCCCGGACCAGAAGTTCCATTTTCTCCAGGTTGATCTGCCCCGTGGGGTAGGTGATGGAGCTGGTTCCCACCTTCACGACGATGCGCCTGCAGCCGCGCAGATTTTCACGTTCCAAGTCGATTCTCCTTCTTTTGCGTTCTTTGAGGTTCCGCTCCGGCCGTCGAAGTTCCGCGGGCGTCGCGAAGTTCCTTGATTCTCCTATTGTATAATGAAAACGCTCCTAAAGAGGAAGGGACCGGATTTTTCGTGCTTGCCCTTGTCGAGAAAAGTTTTGGAACGCCTGAAGGAGAGTGGGTCCAATGTTTGGCTCCGTCCAAGCGGAGAATACGGCTTTTTTGATGGTCGATATCCAGGAGCGCCTGATGCCCAGTATCGACGGGAACGAGGCCGTGCTGCGGAACGCCGTGCGTCTGCTGACTGCGGCAAAGGTGCTGAAGCTGCCGCTGATCGTTACCGAGCAGTATCCCAAGGGGATCGGCCCCACCCTGCCCGAGCTGAACGAGCTTGTCCCGGCCGGAACGCCGCGCCTTGAGAAGACGCGCTTCTCCTGCTGCGGGTGCGCCGGTTTCGACGAGGCGCTCGATGCCCTGGGGCGCTCCGTGACCGTCGTGTTCGGCATCGAGACCCACATCTGCATCCTGTCCACCGTCATGGACCTGATCGACCGGGGGCGGAACGTCGTCCTGGCCGCCGACGCCTGCGGCAGCCGCAGTTCGGAGAATCACGCCCTGGCCCTGGACGCGGTCCGGAGGGGCGGAGCCCTCGTCGTGCCGACGGAGACGGTCGTGTATCGAATGCTGGGGGCCGCGGGCACGCCGGAGTTCAAGGCCTTGCTCCCCCTTTTCAAGTAGCGGCCGCTCCTTGAAGGTGATGGAATGTTTTTTTCGATCGGACGCTGCCGCCGGGAGGGATCGGGAATGAGAGGGACGTTGGCGACGTTGCTGTTTCTTCTGTTCGTCTCGGGGTGTGCGGAGGCCAATTACGAGAAGGGGCTCGAGGCCCGTCGGGACGGGGATTACACGGAGGCCCTGAATCAGTGGATGCTGGCCTCCGACGACCCGCGCTGCATGACCGCGATCGCCGTGATGTACGACTACGGCGAGGGCGTGGAGCAGGACGAGGACAAGGCCGCGTACTGGTATCACAAGGCGGCGAACAAGGGCAACTATCGGGCCATGGCGCAGCTGGCGAATTTCTCCCTCTCCGGCGTGGGGGGGGAGACGCGTTCTCCCATGGTGTGGCGCACCAAGCTCGAGGCGCTCCAAGGCAAGGACCCTTACGTGGATTACGTCCTGGCGTTTTTTTATGCCAACGCCCATGGCGGGGAGCGCCGGCTGGACGACGCGCTGTCGCTGCTCAAGCCCCTGGTCGAACAGGGATTCGAGCCCTTCGTCCCCCTCTATCGCGATATCGAACAGCGCATCGCGGATCGGAACGCGGGCGTTCAGGAGGCGGGCGCCCTGGCGCTGGAGATGGCCCAGGGAGAGGTGTCGTTCGACGCCCGGTGGAAGGACAGGCGTATCGTCGTCAGCGGTTACGTGAGTGCCGTGCGGAGGCTCAACGATTACGGCTACGCCCTCAAGTTGGGGGGGCCCAATCCCTCGCTCGTTCCGAAGGACAACCTGTTGGCGGTCTTCTACGCTCCCTCCCTGGCGAACCCCCTGACCGGCCTGAATCCCGGCGATTACATCAAGCTCGACGGGGTCTATCTGGGGAGGGTTCCGTTCGCGCTCGAGCCGAGTGCCTTGACGCTCCTCGGATGCAACCTCGTCAAGGCCCTTTCGCGCGACATACGGTTCTGATGGGGTGACGCCTTGTCCTTGAAGTCGTTCTGTTTCCGCCACAAAACCGTTTTGCTGATCGCCCTGACCCTGGGATACCTGTATCTGCGGGGGATCGGCGATCACGGGCTTCTGGATCCTCTCGAGGGCATCCACGCCTCCGTGGGGCTGAATGCCGCGGCACGGGGGTCCTCCCTGATGCCCGAGGTGGGGGGCGTCCCCTACGCCGGGAAATCCATCGGGTTCTGGTGGCTCGAGGCGCTGTCCCTGGGATTCTTCGGGTGGGGGGAGTTTGCGGTTCGCCTCGTTCCTGCCCTCTCCGGGCTCGGCATGGCCCTCGCCTCCGCCATGGTCCTGGGAAGGGCCCGTCCTCGCGGGGCACGACTGGCCGCGGTGCTTACGGGGTCGATGCCCCTGAGCTTCGTCGCGTCCCAGCTGGCCGCGCCGCATGCCCTCTACGCCTGCCTCGTCACTTTCGCGCTGGCGGCGTTCGTCAGGGCCTGGGAGGATCGCCGCCATGCCGTCTGGGCCCATGCCGCCGCCGCCCTGGCCTTTATCGTCCAGGGGCCCGAGGGGCTCCTCCTGCCGTGGCTTTGTCTTTACCTCTACTCGGTTCTGACCGATGACTCCGCCTCCTTGACGGGGCCCCTGCTCTATGGGCCGGGCGTGGCGGTCTCCGCTCTGCTGGTCTTGGGCTACGTTTTCCTGCTGTACTCTAAGAACCCCATGATCCTGACGCTGATGGGCTATCGAACGCCGGTGTTTCTGCCGTCGCTGCCCTTGGCCCTTCCGATGCTTCTGGCGGGGACCGTGCCGTGGACGGGGATTCTGTGGCAGGCGGTCACGGAATCCTGGCCGAGGAACGGCGAGGACCTGCTGAACCCGGAGGGGCCGAGGCTCTTTCTGCTCCTCTGGGCCGGGATCTTCCTCGTGTTCGGGGTGCTTATGGGGGATGCCCTGGCCCTCGTCGCCTGTCTTCCTCCGCTGGCGGCCCTGGCCGGGGACCGCCTGGACGAGTGGGTGGAGGCGAACGAAATCCTCAGGGTTCAGAGCTCTGTGGCGCTCAATATCCTCTACATCGCCCTGTTCCTGGTGCTGGGGCTCCCGGTCCTGCTCTTCGGCCTCCCGCCCTTCCTTTCGGACGCGTGGTCCTCGATCTTGATGTGGGCGTTCTTTATGGCGCTCGTCGCCCTGGCGGGCTGGTACTATGCCCGGACAAGGCAGTTGGTCAAGCTGATGCGCAACGTCTCGGCCGTCGCCCTGATGGGGCTTCTTCCTCTGGCCGGGGCCTTCGACCTCGTGGCGGAGCGCTCCTCCCTTCATGACGAGGGGACCCTGCTTCGAGGGGAGATGCACAGAGGGGACACTCTGGTGCAGTACGCGATGAACCGTCCATCCCTGTTCTTCTACACGCTGCGGAGCTCCGAGCTCATCAACGCTCCGCTGGTTCCGGGGCTGCTGGAGCAGCCGACGGGAAGCGACACCGCGCTGCATCGTCTCTGGGGGGGCAAGGGCAGGGCCTTTTTGCTCATCGAGAGCGAGCAGACGCTCCACGCGCCCCTGCCCCAGGATGTCAACGTGATTCATGACGGGGGAAGGGTCCTGCTGCTGAGCAACCGGAAGACCCCCCTCAACGCCGGGGCCCTCCACCCCGTCTCCGCGGACGTCCCCTTCCGCTAGCCCCCGCCGCTACAGAGCCTCCGCCTTGTAGGAGCTCCGGACGAAGGGGCCGGAGGCCACCCGTGCGAAGCCGAGCTCCAGGGCCTTGGCGCGATAGCGCTCGAAGGTCTCCGGCGTGACGTACTCGTAGACTGCGATGTGCTGCGCCGTCGGCTGCAGGTACTGCCCCACGGTCAGCATGTCGCAGTCCCCCTCCCTCAGCCGTTCCATGACGGCGATCACCTCGTCCTCCCGCTCTCCGAGCCCGACCATGATGCCCGACTTCGTCTTGAAGCCCTTGCTCTTCGCGTAGCGGAGGACGGCGAGGGACCGCTCGAAGTCGGCCTGCGGCCGGACCTTGTGATAGAGGGAGGGCACCGTCTCCACGTTGTGGTTCAGGACGTCCGGCCGTTCCGCCAGGATGATGTCCAGAAGGTCCTCGCGCCCCTGCATATCGGGGATGAGCAGCTCGATGGTCGTCTCCGGGCACTGGGCCCGGATCTCCCGGACGCAGGCGGCGAACTGCTCCGCGCCCTGATCGGGGAGGTCGTCCCGCGTGACGGAGGTGACGACGGCGTGGCGGAGCTTCAGCGAACGGACCGCCCTGGCGACGTGCGCGGGCTCGAGCGGGTCCACGGGGTCGGGAAGCTCCCGGCTGACGTTGCAGAAGGTGCAGTTGCGCGTGCAGTTCCGCCCCAGAATGATGAAGGTCGCCGTCCTCTTGCCGTAGCACTCCATGCGGTTGGGACAGTTGGCCTCCTGACATACGGTGTTCAGGTGCAGGCTCCTCAGGAGCTCCTCGACCTCCTGAAACGGGCGTCCCCCCTGAATCTTGATCTTCAGCCACTCGGGCTTGCGCAAGGCCGTTTTTGGGGCCGTCATGGAAAAATCCCTCCCTCTGTTTTTACGCGGCCGTGGTGCGGGCGGCCAGAAGGTCCTCGATCAGGGCGCCGTTCTCCATGCCGCGGATGTAGTCGTCGACACGAATGCCCTCAAGTCCCCGGGAGAGCTCCGCATGGTCCAGTGCGTTTCCCTCCAGGCGCCTCGCGAGCTCGAGGACGTCCCGATCCCCGAAGAAGTCCCCCAGGATCTCCGCGTGCCGGATGACCCCCGCGTCGACGTCGAGACGGTAGCCGATCATGCCGAAGGGGTGGCGGACGTCGTAGCCGTGGGTGAATCGATGCCGGACCCCCAGGTTCCAGGAGGGGGAGTCGAAGCGTTCCCGCTTGATCCGCATCACCTCCCGCAGCCCGTCCTCGCGGAGGGCGTAGGTCTCCCGGATGCCGTAGTGATTCATGAAGTGTCCCTTAAGGTGCTCCATGAACTCCCGAACGTCCATGCGCACGTATTCGGCAAGCGTCCCGATCCGGCTGGCGACGGACCGGACCTGCTTGTTCACGAACTTGACCGGGTTGGGCCGCAGCGCCTTGGAGATGGCCTCCCTGTCCACGTCGAACAGGAGCGTCCCGTGGTGCAGCACCCGGTTCTCGTACCGGAACTGGGCGTTGCCGGAGACCTTTTTGCCCTCTACGGTGATGTCGTTTCGGCCCGTGAACTCCGCGTCGATCCCGAGCTGCCTCAGGGCGCCGACGACCGGTGCGGCGAACTTCAGGAACGGGTTCTCCCCATCGTCCCGGAAGGGGGCGATGAGGGTGTACTGCAGATTCTTGAGGTCGCAGTAAATGGTCCCGCCGCCCGAGAGCCGGCGCACCACGCGGATGCCCTTCTCCCGGACGTAATCGGCGTCGTACTCGCAGAGGGCGTCCTGGTTCCGGCCGATGAGGATCGTCGGCACGTTCTGCCAGACCATGAAGACGTCCTCCTGAAGGTTCTTCAGCAGATACTCCTCGAGCGCGTGGTTGTACGCGGGGTCGGTGGACGGATTTTCTATCAGCAGCAAGGGATGCGCCTCCTCGATGTCGTGTTGTCCTCATTGTACACCACACGGCCTATGGCGGGCATCCTTGTGCGGCCTGGCGGCGAGCCGGCGCGGTCTGGAGAGCGAATTCGGATATTGCGGCCTCCCGGCCGGTACGAGTCTCTGAATTTTTCAGGAAGGAGGAGCTGAATTTAGAGATGTTTTTGTACCCAGGAGTGGCACAAGCGTTCCGTATTTGTGCGTATCGAGGTTTTTACCGCGTCCTGTTTCTTGACTGGAGTCCAGTTTGGGCGGACTGTGTAGCATGGCGAGTCGCTCAGGTTCAGGGTATCCTCATCACTATCGATGGGAAAGCCTTTACTCTTGCTGAAGTTCGGTTTCTGCAGCTTCTTGTGTAGTGCCTCGGTACATGGTCTCGCCTCGTCGTTCTCGAAGGTCGTGATGGGACAAGTAAACGACTCAACTTTCGCATCTGGTTTTAGGATGTAAACCGTTGTTATCAGGGCATCTATTGATCCTGAACCGCTAAAGGAACCCGTTCATGCGGACAGTTTCAGTTTATTTCTCAATGGGGCCGGAAGGGAGGCCGGGAAGACTTCGAGCATTGCACTCAGGTCCTCTTCCGACAGGCACAGCTTCTCCGACACATACGCCACCCAGCCCCTTATTCAGAAGCTCAAAGGCTTCCAGCAACGTGATGTCCGCAAGTTCGTCACAGACGCTGTAAAACAGCTCTCCCGCCGTTCGCTCGTCCGCATCGAGTCGATTCAGGTACGCCAGCATCACGTAACGCGCGAACACCATGGATATCCACGCGCTCATCGCGTCATAACTGATGGACTGGCATTTCCTTGTCGGGCGCAGCAACGACTTGCAGGTTTTGAAAAACACTTCGATACTCCAACGTTTGCCGTAAAGACGAACGACCTCCTCCTCCGAAAGAGAACGATCCGTGGGGAGCAGAACCAGATACTCCTTCCGCTTCCTTCGGTTACGGACAAAAACGAGGCGTACGGGAAGCGACTGAAGCTCCGCCTCGAGCGAGTTGAGGAACCGATAGAAGGTGTCTTTTGCAGCAAAGACGGCGCCTCCTGCACGGAGGGCTTCGAACAGTTTTTTGTGAATGAAGGCCAGCTCGAAGAGTTGGCGAAAAATTCCGAGCACCGGAATGCCTTTTGTCTTGTAGGCTCCGCTTTTCTTCAGAAGGGAGCCAAGTTTGAAGGCGCTGAAGAAGGACTCCGTTATGGAAGAGGTTTCGTTTAAGGCAGCAGCGGTTTGTGTTATGATTTGCATGGCATGGACCTCCAGGGGATTGTGTTTTTGGACGATACAATTTTACCCGAAAGGCTTCCATGCCTCTTCTTGTTTCTGGCTCGTTATTCTGTTTGCAAGATGCAAGGCCCTTTTTTACAGCCCTTTTTCAATGCGAAAGTTGAGGCTATACAAAATACGTATGTCATCTATTAAATAGTTTTCCTCTCGGAAGGAGGGATCACATGGAAGACCTATTTGCTCAGAAGGTTTCCTTGGGATTCACCTGGCATATCGCGCCCGAAAAGACGAGGACTCTGCATCCACTTGCGGACCGTCAGGACGCTCTTTATGCTTTCGTTCGGGAAATCCCGTCCTATGTTGCATCAACGCTGCGGACGTTTGAGAACATCAAGACCTCCGATCTCGATGCCAAAATCATCATCGAGTATGGGCGTGGTGTTGCAGATATGCCGACGATGGCCATTCGCACGGTTGAAAATTATGGGCAAGCATCACGTTATCTGTTTGAACGACTGAAAAACCAGGAATCCTCAACCTTTGCACTCGACCTCGATTTGATCGGCAGACTGCACGGAATCTTGGCTCGAGACGAAGTACGACACCCTGGCCAACTGCGCCAAATGCCCGTTCGCATAGAGGAGAGCAGCTACATTCCTCCACCTCCCGCTCAAATCCGCGGGATCATGGAACAGGGGCTTGATTTTCTCAACAAAGGGGCTCTGTCTGTCCCAGAGCGCGCATTTGCGACATTTCTTTTTATATCCCGAACTCAGCCGTTCGAGAATGCGAACAAGAGAACTGCAGCACTGTGCATGAATGCCATTCTGATGTCGTATGGATATCCGGCGGTCGTCATTGAGGGACCGACGCGTGAGTTTTTGCATTCTATGGCGAACTTCTATGAAACGGCGGCAGCCGACACGGTAATGAACGAGCTATTTGACATGGCTGTTCGGCAACACCACCTTTATCTCAATTCCTCGGAGTAAAATGCAGTCCTATCGACAAAGGCAGGATTAGAAGAAAGCAGTTCAAGTTCTGACCCTCATCGAGGTCCCTCAAGATTTACGCTGCTCCCCACGGACTCATTCGCGCGCTATTTGCCCAAGGGACTCGACTTCCGAGAGGTACGCAACGATCATGTTCTGCGAATTGTAGAACGGCTGAACAACCGTCCAAGAAAGTGTCTCGGCTTTCGTACCCCGAATGAGGCCTTTTTCAATTTGCCTGTCGCTTTTAGATTGACAATCTAGCGATCATGATGAAAAAGATGCTACAAAGCGCTGTCTTGCTGTTAAAATCGAGACCATACACACCAACGGTCCCCGTATGGGGACGGTGATTGTTGATGCCTGGGCCGCGTGGGCGGCGGTCAGAGGCGGACTGTACGCGCTGAGGTCGGGGAGAGAAGTCCATGCTTTGGCTATGGATATCGAGGAGGGGCAGCTGATCTTTCCGGCACCGAACCACAGGCGAATCCTCGTCCCGATCGCTGCAGCCCGAGAGGTGGCCCTCGGAGCGGGACTGAAGGGTTCGGACGATTTCCTCACGGGGATATACTGGCGGCTGCGGCTGCTTTCCGGAGATGAGGATGTGTGGCAGGCCGAGCCCCTGGAGATCCTTATTTGAAGAAGACCCTTTTTTGAAATGGGAACTTTTCCCAAAAACAATCTGCTGAGAGGGTGGGGAAATCTTGATCTCTTCTCTTGTCCTGTGCGAGGCTCTGTCGGACGGTCACCTTCCTGTCTCGAACGGTTACCTGCTTTTTTCCGCTTTGACGCGGCGGCCTCGGAGAGGGGCGTCCCGGAGTGTCTGCATGGCGTGTCCGGGTTCAACGGCGCGGCTTTGAGCGCGCTCACGCCGGAGTCCTTCTGGCGTACGCTGCATTACTCCTGGGGGAAAGGGGTCCTTCAACTTAAAAAGGGCGAAAAGCTGGCCTTTCGCGTTTCCTTCCTGGAGGATGCGCTTCTGGATTCCTTTGCGCAGGCTGTGGCGGGCTCTTCGCTCACCCTCGGCGGGGCGCCCATCGGGGTCCGACACGTCTCGCGCCCCGGAGAGAATGCGATGAGCCGACGGGTGAACGAAGAAGAGCTTCGGGAGAGTCCCCCCTGTAATGGGGCTGACGTCGTGTTTCTCTCTCCTTCCGGTTTCAAGAGCGGTTCGGTTCAGAACATCCTTCCCGAGCCGATTTTTTGGTTCAGGAGCCTGGCGGCCCGGTGGAAAGCGGCCTATGGGGAGAGCCTGATTGAAGACACGTTGGAAAACACGTTTGTCGCGGATTACTCCCTGCGAAGTGCGGCGGTCCTGCTGAAGGAGAGCCTCGTCTTTCGGGGCTGTGTGGGACGGATCCGTTATGTCTGGAAAAACGAAAGAACGGCGGTCAGAAAGGCGCTTGCCTGCCTGACCGCTTTCGCTTTTTTCTGCGGCGTCGGTTACAAGACGACCCAGGGAATGGGGCAGGTGTTGGTGGAGTTTTGAGGCGATCGGTATTTTTTATGGAAAGGATGGTGCGGTATGGGGCGGAGTGTTCCGGAGACGGTGTGCATTGACGGGATTGAAAGTACCGGGCCAGGCGGCTCCCCGGAAGAACGGGTCTATGAAATCGAGCTGATCACCCCGATGTACGGCGGCGGGGTTGTGGCGGGGGTTGTCGATGAGGAGATGCCGGTGAGGGCGACCTCTATTCGCGGACATCTGCGATTTTGGTGGCGTTTGCTCTATGGGCTGAAACTGTCCTTAAACGATATGAGAAAGGAGGAAGCCGCAATTTTCGGAAGCACTCAATCAGCCAGCAAGGTAGCGCTCAGGGTCAGGCTGCCTGATACCCGCTTGAGCTTAAAAGCTATGGCTTCTATTTCAGAAGAAGGCGGAAAGAAAAAGATTGTTTTTGAAACGGGGAAAAACAAGCTACAGTACGCGATTTTTCCTTTTCAGGGGAAAATCGGAAAAAAAGGAGAACCGGACGTCGCTCCATCTTTGGCTCTCGTAAACGCGGGATTCAAACTTTTGCTGTCCTTTTCTCCGAAACTTCCAGATGCTCAGAGGGAACAGGTTTTGAATTCCCTCCATGGATGGATTAATTTCGGTGGACTGGGGGCTCGGGCACGGCGTGGGTGCGGAGCGCTTTATTCTAAAGACTGCGCGATGGAAAGCACGGAAAATATTTCCAGCCTTTTAACAGGAGCTCCAGGTATTGAAACTGTTCTGATGGGGAATGTGAAGGATGATGCGGAAAGTGCCTGGTGCGAGATGGTTGGCCTCATAAAGCAGTTCCGTCAGGGGGCGGGGATAGGGCGAAACGAAGGACAGAGCAAAGAAAAAACAAAAACGCCGGGTCGCTCACGATGGCCGGAGCCTGATACGATTCGAGGGAAGGTTGAAGCCCATTTGGAGCGCCATGCGCCGACCATGCAAGTTGAGGGATTCCCCCGCGCGAGGTTTGGTATGCCGATCATCTTTCACTTTAAGGACAGCGATTTTGGGGGTAAATCCAAACCAGGTATGGACCCGATTGACACGTGTCTACAGCCGGAATCCAGTTCCAGAATGGCAAGCCCCGTTCTTCTCTCTCCAGTCAAATTGAAAAATGGTAAAGTCGTCCCCATGATCATCTTCTTGAAGACTGGGCCTCTCTGCAGTCTTCTGCTTGAGCGCAGCGACACAAAAGATACGTATCCAATTTCTTCTGACCAGATCATCAACCCCAAGTTTTCAACCTACAACAATTCACCGATGAAGGGACGTTCGAATAACGGCGATGCGCTCGAGGCGTTTAGGGCTTATTTGAAAGAAAGAGATTATAGGAGGTGAGCCTGTGAGCCAGGAGGTCAAAAGCTGTCTTCTGCAGCTGAGCATCGGGCCGGTTCAGGAGTTCATCGCCGCGGCACGGCGCACACGCGACCTGTGGTTCGGTTCGTTCATGCTCTCGGAGATCTCCAAGGCCGCGGCGAAAGCCCTGAAGGATGCCAAGGCCGAGCTGATTTTTCCCGAACCGGACGGGGACCTGAATCCGAAATCCGAGCTGAACGTCGCCAACGTGATTCTGGCGCGGGTGCATGGCGGCCATGCCGAGATGAGGGCTTTGTCGGACAAGACGAGGACGGCCGCAGTCGAGCGTTTTAAGGCGTTTGCCGACGAGGCCTATAAAAAGGCGGAGCGTTGTATTGTAAAGGAACGTTGGGATAAGCAGATCGAAGACGTCATCGAGTTTTATGCCGCCTGGACGGAGATCGGGACGGGGGAGGGGGCCTATAAGGCGGCCCGCCAAAGAGTGGCCCGCCTGCTGGCGGCCCGGAAGAACCTGCGCGATTTTCTGCCGTATGAGGGGGAGTTCGGGGTTCCGAAGTCCTCGCTGGACGGACTGCGGGAGAGTGTGTTCAGGGATGGAAAGGTCCCGGCGATTGCGGGATTGCGTCTGAAGGAGGGTGAGGCTCTCGACTCCGTGGGGCTCATCAAGCGCGTTGCCGGGGACGAACGTTTCCCGTCCGTGTCGCGCGTCGCCGTGGACCCGTGGGTGCGCGGCGCGAGGGAGGAGACGCTCCGGGTGGAGACGCTCCGGGAGCTGACGCCGCATTGTGAGGCACTGGTCAAAGCGGGGGCCATCAGTCGCGTGAGGGGGGGCGAAGCCTTTCCCTATGAGGGGACGGCCGTGCTGCTCTCCCGCCATGCCTCGATGCTGGCGGAGTGCGGGGATAAGGAGGGGGCGAATGCGGCCTGTAAGGCCATCGCCGAGATATTGTCCCGTCTGCGCCCACAGGACAGGCCTCTGGAGCCCTATTTCGCCTTGCTGGTCGCCGACGGCGACCGGATGGGCGCGGCGATCTCGGAGATCGGGGACATGGAGAGGCACCAGAAATTCTCCTCGACCCTGTCGAAATTTGCGGGGAAGGCACGAGAGATCGTCCAAGAGCACAGTGGCGTCTGCGTCTACACGGGAGGGGACGACGTGTTGGCCTTCCTGCCGCTCGACACGTGCCTGCCTTGTGCCCGGGAGCTGCACGATGCGTTTGGCGAGCTCCTGAAGGATTATAAGTCCATCAAGGATCAGAGGGCTCCCACCCTGTCCGTGGGGATCTCGATCGGACACGCGATGGAGGATTTGGAGGACCTGTTGGCATTCGGCCGCGAAGCCGAAAAGGTTGCGAAGAAGGGGGTGGGGGAAGGGAGCCTCAAAGCGAAGACGGACCGCAACGGGCTTGCCGTCGTCGTGCGGTCGCGCGGCTCCGGAGCCGTCGTCGTGCGGGAACAGTGGGGAGATAGGGCCGAAGAGACGCGAGCCTTGGCCAAGGTCTCCCTGGACGAGCGCCTGCACTATTGGGCGCGTTTGTTCGCCGATGGGGCCATACCCAATAAGTTCCCCTACGAGTTGCGTGAAAACGTGGAGTTTTACAGGGGATGGGAGGCCGGAGATGTCCTGAAGGCCGCCATGCAGGACGATATAAAACGAATATTCCGTCGCAAGGACGTGAATCTGAGTGATAAGGAACGGAATCGGGTAGAGACGTACATTGATGCGGCGTTGTGTGGTTCATGCCAGATCGACAGACTACAAAACGAGCTGGTGATATCGCGGGGTGATGCCCGCGATATCGATAGGCTCTCGGACGAGCTGCTGATCGCTCAATGGATCGGGTTTGGGGTCCGGCAGGCGAAGGGAGGGGACCGGTGAACATGGGAGAGAGTATGAGGTATTTTCGATTGACCCCGTTGAGCCCGCTGATCGCGCGGGACTCCAGGCCCTTCGGCGCGGGGCAGGGGAACCGGGTGCGCTCGATGGACTGGATCTCCCCGTCGGTCATCGCGGGGGCTGTCCGTACCGCTGTCTGGAAGGAGAAGGACACGCTCACGCCGGAACAACTCAAGACGATCGAGGTGCACGGCGCCTTTCCGATCGCGGACGAGCAGATTTATTTTCCCCGTCCGCTCGACGCCCTGATCCGTAAGGTGGAGAAAGAGACGGGGATTGCGGATATCCTTCGCATCCGTCCGATGGCCCGGGGCGAAGGGCTGGGCGTACCGATGCCCCACGAGAGCCTTGTTCCGTCCGCTCCGGTGGAGATGCCCGAGGAGGATTTCAAGCCGGAGCGGAGCGACGACTTCTGGTCTCTGGAGGCGATGGCGAAGTGGCTGGGATGCGAGGAGGATCAGCGGGTCTTGATGAGGATCGACGGACTTCCCGCCCCCGTGAAGGAGGACCGCACGAACGTGACGATCCTTCCGGAGAGCGGCGCGGCGGAGGATACCAAGCTGTTCACGACCACGGGGCTGGACTTCGTGAGGAGGCCCAGGGATGGCGAGTCGAAGGGACGGCTGAGCCAGATGCGGATCGGCGTCCGGGTGAACTTCGGGGATTACACCCTTCTGGCCGGACGTTTCCTCGTTCCCCTTGGGGGGGAGCGGCGCCTTGCGGAGACGGTGGAGAGCGGAGACCAGGACAAATTCTGGAAGGCGCCCGACGCTTTGAACGTGAGGTCCGGCAAGGGGTTGCGCATGGTCCTGGCAACTCCGGCCCTCTTTGCGAAGGGCTGGCTTCCGGGCTGGCTTCGCGAGGAGCACGGCAATTTGACGGGGACCATACCGGGGAGCGGCGTGTCGGTCCGACTCGTCTCCGCCGTCGTGGGACGCTGGAAGCCCTTGTCCGGCTGGAGCTACGAAAGGGGAAGGAACGGCCCCAAGGCCCTGCGTCGGATGGTCCCTGCGGGGAGCGTGTATTTCTTCGAGGTATTGGAGGGCGGGGCGGAACTTTCCACGCTTTGGCTCCGTTCCGTCTGCGACTCCGCACAGGACGGGCGCGACGGGTTCGGGCTGGCCCTCTGGGGGCTCTGGAGCGGCCGTGAATCCGCTCGATGTTTTTGAGGTTTCGGGAAGGAGAGGGTTGTGGTGGATAATACGAAGTTCGAGAAACGCTACTGGATTCATACGGTAACACCGCTTCACGTAGGGACGGGACGGGGCGTTGGTTACATCGACCTGCCGATAGCACGGGAGAAGGTCACGAACTGGCCCTGCATTCCCGGCTCCGCCGTGAAAGGAGTGGTGGCCGATCATTTCGGGGCTACCGAGGAGGAGAGAAAGAAGAATGGACTTGTCCGGGCCGCGTTCGGAACGGCCAACGCCTCGGACAGCAATGAGGCAAACAGCACGGCGGGTTCTCTGGTGTTCACGGATGCCCGTATCGTCTGCCTGCCCGTCCGGAGCTTCTACGGGACGTTTGCCTGGGTGACCTCGCCCTTCTGTCTCGAGCGGCTGAAGCGGGACGCGGGGATGGACGTGCCGTCCATGAGCGTGGGCTCCGCTGTCCTGACGAAGACGACGAAGCTCGTTCGTGACGGTTCGAGACTCTACCTCGAGGATCTGGATCTCGACTGTAAGAGGGACGAAAAGGCCGATGCCTGCGCGGAACTCATCGCGGGGGCTGTCTTTGCGGACAGCCCCGAATGGCAGGCCATCTTCCGGGAGAGGCTGGCGATCGTGAACGACGATATCTTCACCTTTCTGTGCGAGTCCGGCACGGAGGTCAGCGCGCATATCCGGATCGACGAAGCGTCGGGGACCGTTGCAGATGGTGCGCTCTGGTACGAGGAGGCCTTGCCGGTCGAGGCCCTTCTGGCGGGGACGGTCTGGTGCGATCGCGTGTACCGTAACAAGAATGCAAACGATGAGCTGACGAAGGAGAAGCTGCTGGAGAATTTCTGTTCCAAGCCCCTCGAACTGCAGATCGGCGGCAAGGCCTCGACCGGCAAGGGGCAGGTACGCTGCCTCTTCCAGAAGCTGTGAGGAGGTTGGTCATGAGTATTCGGACGAAGGATCAGCAGATGGCCCAGACCGCATTTGAACGCGTCCAGGGCAGGAGCAGTGGGTTTGAGGAATACAGCAGTTTCGCCCTCGCGTTCCCGTCGCTGGTACATTCTTGCGGCCTGGCTCAGGCGCTGGCGTTCGCTCAGGCCAAGGGCAGGGCGGACTACCTGTCGGATCTGGAGAGGGTTCTGGGCGAGGACGGAGGCGGGGATCTTTGCACGCGGAGCCGGGAGGCGGAGCTGATGGAGTATATGCGCCTCTCGCGCCGTGTCCTGATGGCCTCGTCCTGGATCAAGCGCTACTGTCAGGCGGAGGGAGGGAACTGAGATGCAGGCGCTGAGAGATGCGCTGAAAGACCTCTCCAAAGGGCAGAACGCCTCGCTGCTCCTGGCCCGTTACCTGACGGAGACCAAGAGTGGGGAGGAGGAGAAGGAGGCCGCTCAGAGGGGACGGGACGAGCTCTTCCGGGCCGCGCGCTCCTCGGTGAGGGACGAGGAGGTCCAGGCCCTCTATGCCAGGGCCTTCGAGATGCGGAAGAGCGCGCTGTCGGCCTGCACGTCCTCGCGCATTTTCAAAACCGAGGGGCGGCTCATCGCGGGGCTTGGGGGCGGCAGTGTGCTCGAGACCGGACTGACCCTGAACCCGCTCTACGGGGCGCCGATGATCCCCGGAAGCTCCCTGAAAGGGTTGGCCGCTCACTACTGTTCCGAGGTCTGGGGCGCGGAGGACGAACGTTTTCGTTCTCCTGCCCTGGACGGCAGGACGCGTCCGACCCGGCAGGCGGGGCCCGTCTACGAGGTGCTTTTTGGAAAAGTCCCTCTGTCCCGTAAAGAAAAGGACGCCAAGGCGGGTTTCCTTCGCTTTTACGACGCATGGCTCCTTCCCGACTCCCTTCCAAATTCGCTCTGCCCTGACGTCATGACGCCTCATCATAGCGCGTATTACACGGGCGAGGGAGCCCCGACGGACTTCGACGACCCCAACCCGGTGACCTTCCTCTCCGTGAAGGGGGCGTTCGAGGTGCGCGTGGGATGCGAGGATCCCGACCCTGAGGTCCGGAAGAAATGGGAGGATCTGGCGCTTCGGCTTCTGGGAGAGGCTTTTGAGCGCTATGGTGCGGGCGGGAAGACCCGGTCGGGCTATGGACGGATGCGGCATGAGGAGTCCGAAGAGGAGAAGCGGGCGCGTCTGCAGGCAGCCCAGCAGGCCGATGCGGAGAAGCGCAGTCGTGAGGCCGGTTTTACTCATCCGATCTGTGAGGAGTTGACGGTTCGCTGCGACAAGGTCAACAAGAAAGGGAACAGTTCCTTTACGATAGAGGGTAAGGAAGCCCGGTTCGATCCGGTTCTGAAGGTCGATAAGGGAACCGAGGTAAGGGCGAGGATTGTGGGGGTCGATCTCTCCGGAAAAGGATGCTATGTTTTGGAACGTGTGCCGTGACTGAGAGGGGGGAGGATACTCCCCCCTCCTCAAGTCAGTTCCGTCGGGTGCTGTGTCGGGGCTCGGGATTGGATGGAGGGTTTTTGGAGAACTGCGGTGATTTTTGATTTTTTGCTTGAATTGCAGGAGGGAAAAGGATGAACAAGCTTGTCCTGTGCACGACGGGAACCTCTATTGGAGGGGGATGCAAAGAATTCAGGGAAGCGGCGAAAAAGGGCCATCCCTGGGAACATGAAAGTGTGCCTGGCCTGAAGCAATGTATCCGTGACAGGCTCAAGGACATCGATCTCTCTCAGGATCAGGAACAGAGGAAATGCAGCGCGGAGATGAACTCGTTGAACCGCCTGAAGCTGTGCGGGGACGACAGGGTGGTGCTTTTGGCCACGGATACGGCCGACGGCCGCGCCACCTCGGAGGTCCTGAGAGAGACGATCCTGAAGACCTACGGTATGGGCGAAAAACAGGTGGAGCTGAAGCATGTCGTGGGACTCCAGGTTCGGGATTCCAAAAAACTGCGTAAAGAAGGTCTCAGAAACTTCGTGAACATTGTGCTGGACTATCTGGCCGATGAGCAGATCCGTTATGAGTATGAGGTGATCCTGAACCCGACGGGGGGATTCAAAGGGGTGGTTCCCTTCCTTACCACTTTGGGGATGCTCTACCGAAGACGCAGTGTGTATATCTTCGAGCACGCCGAGGAACTGATCGACCTCCCGCCCCTTCCTTTTGCGTTCGACCTCAACCTCTATCAAAGGGCCCAGAAGGCCTTGCAGCGCATCGAACAGGAGACGGCCGTCCGTGAGGAGATCTTTTTCGACGCTATCGACGGCTATTGCCCGGAGGAACGCGATTTATTCCTGTCGTTCACGGAACCTGTCGACAGTAGCGGGAACATCACCCTCTCTCCCCTGGCGTTTTGTCTTCTCAAGATTGAAACCGAAGGGAGCCGCCCGCCAAAAATCCGCTCTCAGGTCAGGGATTTTCTGAAGCGGGATCTCGGCGATTCGGGGAAGATCCTGAGGACCATGATATCCAACTGCAGCAGTCCCTTGTGGAGGAACACCCATTATCATACCTGGAGCAGGGACAAGACGGATCTGATCATCATGAAACGTTCGGCATCCTCGGAGCGTCTTGCGGGTTTTCTTCATGAGGGAGTCTTTCACGTCACCCATGCTTTCAGCTCTCACGACAAATATGAGAAGGAGCTCGAGAACACATTCAGAGCAAATTACAATCCCAGTGAATTTATGGAATGGACAGCGGACGTTTGAGGGGACGACATCGATGTTCACCCCTTTGGAGACAATGAATGGTCTGGGGATTCGGGGAGGATGTTCCACTGGAACGTCGATACGGAAGCCGGTCGCCCAACGTCGGCCCGTTCCGGTGGGCTGGCGGGGTCCGTTCGCTTCGCCCCGAGCCCTCACCGCGTAGGCGTGGTGAGGGCGTTGCCATGCAAATTGCGTTGTGTTGTCCGGAACGGAGACGAGAGAAAGACCTGGTGTGCAAACGGCGCCGTCGAGGTGCTCGAAAATGGGTGGCGGGAACGCATCTTTATTGGCGTAGAGGTTCCGTGGTGCGCCGTCCTTTTCCTAAAGAGGAGGATGCAGGCAGACGGCGGGGCAAGCCGGTGAAAAAGGAGAATGCTCGATGAGAGAACTGCTGACGACCTTCTGCAGGGGGCGTGAGATCCAGCTGCTCTGGCAGCCTGAGCCGGAGACGATTCCGGAGCTCATGGGGGAGGGGTTTATCCCCATCGAGATGGCCGAGGGGACGGTGTCGTATGTCGATTTTCGCTGCCTGGACCATCACAACGACTATTCGCATCTCCCCTCTGCCTGCGTCACCGCGCTCGCGTTCTACGGTACACTGGGTGAGGATGCCCCCGCCCGTCTGATGGTCAACCATACCGACGCGGACTCCGTGCTGACGGGGGTGACGCTTATGGGGCTCCTGCCCCGTGAACTTCTGGAAGAGCTCAACCCGGAAGTGGGCCTTCTGGACACGGATCCTCTGAACATGAATGCCGAAGGTCTGCGTTACGGCGATGCGATCCGTCTCTGGAGGGCCGGAATGGCCTCCGTCAGACGGAGCGGCTGGAGCTGGCTCTATGGAGTTCAGTTGTTTCTCGACCTGTTCTGTCATTTTGATCGTTATGCGAAAAAAATCGATCAGCTTCAGGAAGGGGAGAGGGCGCGCAGGGAACAGGCCTTGAAGGACTACGCAAGAGCGGTCTTGGGCCCCTCGGGCAAGGTGCTTCTGGTGGCGCCTTCGACCGTCAGGGGACATGACGTGCATTTTTTTCGGCAGGAGGCGTTTTCTCCGACGTCACTCGAGGGATGGCGTCATTGGTGCGTGATCTCTCACGTGGAGAAGGCGGGGAACGTCATGCTGGCCTGTCCGAACAAAGAGGTGGCCGAACGGGCTTTTGGGGCCGGTGGTCTGAAGAATGTCTTCCCCCTCCTGCCCAACCTTGAGGGAAGAGAATGGGGCGGTCGGGAATCCGTGGGGGGATCCCCAAGGGGCGTTGTCTTTCCTGTCGACCTGCTGGCCGAGGTTTTATCGATTGTGGAAAGATCTTTGAGGGGGAAGACGGCTTGATTCGAGCCGTCGGAGCCCGCGGTGAGGGGGGACCTCCTCAGTCAGGATAGGAGCGCCGGAGATTGTCTGAAGCCGGGAGTGAACGCTTCGAGGAAGAGAGAAAATCATGGAGGATTGCGTAATAAAGGAGATGGGGCAGGACGTGGGAGAGGATGCACCGGAGAAAAAGGTGTTGTTGTCGTTTGTGGGAATGCGGGACCCGTACCCGGACGATAAATCGGGAGCTCCGGATACATCGTCTTCGGGTAGTATCCTGACGCTTTGCAGAGAGTTGAAGTTGGACAGCGTGTATCTGTTCCCGTCCAGTAAAAAGAAGGCTAAAAATCCAAAAAATCAAACAGAGGACAGGGCTTACGAGGTAAAACGTATATTGAAGGAACAAAGAAAAAGTCCCGAATGCCATATACTTCCTTTAGAGGTAAAGGATGTTACGGATATTCAAGAACTTTATAAACATTTCAAGAATAATCTTCTCAGTGTTCTCAACAGCTTGTCCTCCTGGCATCCGAAAGGCCTGTCCGGCTACAAATTTTATTTGGTTCCTCGTTATTCTGTGTGGGTAAGGAACTATTCAGTCAAATTCAAATGTCCTGCGACGAGGTAAATCATATCGATGAAGGTCTGTTTGTTTCGA